>CAWUNX010000412.1:0-3334 GCA_963923905.1 uncultured Methylocucumis sp. | reverse complement strand
TCCTCTCTGGTCTCGTGGGCTCGGAGATGTGTATAAGAGACAGCCATAGAAGTAAGCAAGGTTTTAGCATTTGAATCGGCATTACATTTATACATGAAGACTGAGCAGTCTGAGCTAATGAATAAGATTAATGCGACAGGTGATTATAACGACGAAATCAAAAATGGCTTGCAAACAGCTATAACGACTTTCGTGAATACTCATAGTTGGTAAGAAGGGTTAGGCGATGGCTGTTGGTAAAGAGATACGCACGAAAATAGTCAGCATTAAAAACACCCAAAAAATTACTCGCGCAATGGAGATGGTTGCTGCGAGTAAGATGAGAAAAACTAAAGATAAGATGCAAGCGAGTCGGCCTTATGCGAAAAGAATTGGGCAGATTATCAAGCACTTAGCTCATGCTAATCCTGAGTATAAGCATTCTTTTTTGCAACAGAGAGAAGTCAAGCGAGTAGGCTTAATTATCATCAGTTCGGATCGTGGCTTATGCGGCGGTTTAAACGCAAATCTATTTAGAAAAACTTTATCTCAACTCATACAATGGGAGTCTCAATCTGTTGAGGTTGACATTTGTACAGTAGGGGCGAAGGCGTTTGCGTTTTTTGGTAATATCAAGAGTCTTAAAGTTGTAGGTCATGTTAGCAAAATTGGTGACACACCTCATTTGAGCGATGTCATTGGGGTTATTAATATCATGCTAGATGCTTATCGGCAAGGGAAGATTGACGAACTTTATGTTGTTAGCAATGAGTTTGTCAATACGATGACTCAAAGGCCTGTTGTTGATAAATTGTTGCCTGTTGTTGCTAGTGAAATAGAAAACGGTTTGAGTGGTGGGCATTGGGACTATATATACGAGCCTGATGCGAAAGAAATGTTAGAGCATTTGCTGTTACGTTATGTTGAGTCTATTGTTTATCAGGGTTTAGTGGAAAACAATGCTTGTGAACAAGCGGCAAGAATGGTTGCAATGAAAAGCGCATCCGATAATGCTGGAAAATTGATTAAAGAATTGCAGTTAGTCTATAACAAGGCTAGGCAAGCGGCTATTACGCAGGAAATTTCAGAAATTGTTGCCGGTGCTGCTGCCGTTTAAGCTCTAGGCATATAGATATGTTAATAAAGAGGACACAAAATGAGTTCGGGTAAGATCGTTCAGATTATCGGTGCGGTTGTTGACGTAGAGTTTTCTCGCGAAGAGCTACCTAAAGTTTATGACGCGCTAACCGTGGAAGGCGTAGAGATCGTGTTAGAAGTTCAACAGCAAATCGGTGACGGTGTTGTTAGAACAATTGCAATGGGTAGTACAGACGGCTTAAAAAGAGGGTTGACTGTATTAAATACAAATGCGCCAATTTCGGTTCCTGTAGGTCAGGAAACTCTAGGTCGTATTATGAATGTGCTAGGTCTGCCTATCGATGAAAAAGGCCCTGTAGGCGAAAAAGTCAGATGGGCAATACACCGCGCGGCACCGAGTTATTCTGAGCAAGCAGCAGCTAACGAGCTGTTAGAAACCGGTATTAAAGTCATTGACTTAATATGTCCTTTTGCTAAAGGTGGTAAAGTTGGTTTATTTGGCGGTGCTGGTGTGGGCAAGACAGTTAATATGATGGAGTTAATCCGGAACATTGCTATTGAGCATAGTGGCTACTCTGTATTTGCTGGTGTCGGTGAAAGAACGCGCGAAGGTAATGACTTTTACCATGAAATGACTGATTCCAACGTTATTGATAAAGTATCATTAGTTTATGGTCAGATGAATGAGCCGCCAGGTAATCGCTTGCGAGTTGCTTTGACAGGTTTAACGATGGCTGAGTATTTCCGTGATGAAGGGCGTGATGTATTATTCTTCGTCGATAATATTTACCGTTATACTTTGGCAGGTACGGAAGTATCGGCTTTATTAGGTCGTATGCCATCTGCTGTAGGTTATCAGCCGACGTTAGCTGAAGAAATGGGGGTATTACAAGAGCGTATTACATCAACAAAAACAGGCTCAATTACGTCTATTCAAGCAGTATATGTTCCGGCAGATGACTTAACTGATCCCTCTCCTGCGACAACCTTCGCGCATTTAGATGCTACTGTTGTTTTATCTCGCCAAATTGCCGAGTTAGGTATTTATCCTGCGATTGATCCGCTAGATTCTACGAGCCGCCAGTTAGACCCATTAGTAATTGGTCAAGAGCATTATGATGTTGCTAGACGCGTGCAAGGTATTTTGCAGCGCTATAAAGAATTGCGCGATATTATTGCCATCTTAGGTATGGATGAATTGTCAGAAGAAGATAAATTAGTGGTGGCGAGAGCGCGTAAAGTACAACGTTTCTTATCACAACCCTTCTTCGTAGCAGAGGTCTTTACCGGCTCTCCTGGTAAGTATGTCTCGCTAAAAGACACAATTGCTGGTTTTAAAGGTATTATCAACGGTGAATATGACTTTGTGCCAGAACAAGCCTTTTACATGGTTGGCACAATTGATGAGGCGTTAGAAAAAGCAAAAGCAATGCAGGCTGCTTAACCATAATAAAAGTTGGGTAACTCCTATGACAATGACAGTACATGTTGACATCGTTAGTGCTGAGCAAGAAGTTTTTTCTGGCTTAGCGGAGATGGTCTTCGCTCCTGCTGAGCTAGGTGAGGTTGGTATAGCGCCTAGACATGCGCCTTTTTTATCTAAATTAAAGCCGGGTGAAGTGCGCGTGAAAGTTAGTGATAAAGAAAGTTTTCCTTTTTTTATCTCTGGCGGCATTCTCGAAGTACAGCCTCATCTAGTTACAATTCTTGCGGATACCGCAATAAGAGCTAAAGATATTGATGAAGCGGCGGCTCTTGAGGCTAAAGCTAGGGCTGAAGAGTCTTTGGCGGATAAATCAGGTGCAATTGATTATGAGGCTGCTCATGCTCAGTTAATTCAGGCCGTGATGCAATTAAGAACACTCGAGAGGTTGCGTAAACGCGGTGATTAATTAGTTTTGATTTTTTGATTATAGTTAAAGCCCGATAACGTTTTCGCTATCGGGTTTTTTTTTGGGGTAAAAATAATGAAATTGCAAACGTTAATATTAGCTGCTGGAAAAGGAACGCGAATGTATTCTAAATTGCCAAAGGTTATGCATTCCATCGCAGGAAAGTCAATGCTTATGCATGTATGGAGTACGGCAACAGCGCTTCAGGGAAATGATATTTATATAATTTATGGTTTTGGCGGAGAGCAAATAAAAAATGCACATTCAGAAATAGCTGCAAAATGGATTTTGCAGACAGAGCAGCTTGGAACGGGGCATGCAGTAATGCAGGCTAGAGATGTGCTAGAAGATGATACAATCTGTCT
>CAWUNX010000411.1:0-3350 GCA_963923905.1 uncultured Methylocucumis sp. | reverse complement strand
GCGATTCTATTTCAGTAAATGACCATATCTTGTTGATTTAAAATAATAAAACAAAAAAACTCGAATTGATTAAAAAGTATGGCCTAAAAACTGCTAGTTACTAAGCAAGGTTCTAACGATGGAGCCAACAACTTTAGCTCAGTGCTGAGTTACCAGACAAAGGCGTCAATAATCTAAAGAAATTTCTTTTGATTAATGACGCCTTTTTTTTTGCCTTTAAGCGAGCAGGATTACCCATGAACTTAACCGGAAACTCATTAAAAAAATTGGTAACAGCGTTATCGACCGTTACCGTCGCAATGACGATAGGTTTTTCACCCTCAGCAGTGGCCGTGAAAAATATCGAAAAAGATAGTTTGAAATTTGGCTTTATTAAACTAACCGATATGGCACCACTCGCAGTGGCTTTTGAAAAAGGTTTTTTTGAAGACGAAGGGCTGTATGTGCAATTAGAAGCGCAGGCCAATTGGAAAGTGGTTATGGATAGAGTCGTCAGTGGTGAGCTAGACGGTTCTCACATGTTAGCTCCGGCACCGTTAGGCGCAACCATAGGCTTTGGTACGCAAGCCGATATTTATACGACTTTTAGCATGGGTTTTAATGGCAACGCGATTACCGTATCTAACGATATTTGGAAGCAAATGAAGCCGAATGTACCTATGGAAGGCGGTAAACCGGTACACCCGATTAAAGCCGATGCGTTAAAACCGGTGATTGATAAATATAAAAGCGAAGGTAAGGCGTTTAATATGGCGATGACGTTTCCTATCGGTAGCCATAACATAAAATTGCGCTACTGGTTAGCGGCAGGCGGCATTAAACCGGGCTTTTACGCACCCCCGCAAGATATTTCAGGGCAATTAGATGCGGATGCGTTGTTGTCGGTTACCCCTCCACCGCAAATGCCGGCGACCTTAGAGTCTGGCACGATTTATGGCTATTGCGTCGGTGAGCCGTGGAATCAACAAGCCGTATTTAAAGGCATTGGTAATCCTGTTGTAACCGATGATGAATTATGGCGCTACACCCCAGAAAAAGTGTTTGGTGTGACTAAAGCCTGGGCAGAAAAAAATCCTAATACCTTGTTAGCCGTGACTAAGGCGTTGATTCGTGCTGCCATTTGGCTGGACGAAGACAATAACAAAAATCGTAAAGAAGCGATTGAAATGTTGTCGCAAAAACAATATGTCGGTGCCGATTATGACGTGTTAGCCAATAGCATGAACGGCACGTATGAATATGAAAAAGGTGATATTCGTAAACTGCCTGATTTCAATACTTTTTTCCGTGGCAGTGCCAGTTATCCATCGTATGACAGCGCGGTATGGTATTTAACGCAATTACGCCGTTGGGGCATGATTAACGAATATAAACCAGATAGCTGGTATATCGAAACGGCGAAGAAAGTGTACCGCCCTGATATTTATTTAGCGGCCGCAAAAGAATTAATTGCCGAAGGCAAAGCAAAAGCGGCGGATTTTCCGGCTGATACCAGCATGAAAGGCGTTAATAGCTTCTTTATTGACAAAATCGCCTTTGATCCAAACAAGCCTAACGACTACTTAGAAAAATTTCCTATTGGTTTGAAAGGCAAGCAAAAAGTTGTCGGCGGTAAAGTGGTTGACTAGTTCAACCTCCGTCTTCTCTAACTCGTAAGTGAGTGTTCCTGGTCAGACAAGGTTGTTGTTTTAGTGCATGGATGCACTTTTTTTATCTCTTCATTACAGCCAGTCCTCAAAATTCGGAGTGTTTTATGAATCATCAGATTATTAAAGTGTTAAATGTAACTGGCTTAACATGGTTTGTGCCCTTGGTTAGGCTGGCATCCGGTGAAAATCCAACCCAGCAATTGCGCGAGCTTTGGTTGATTATGGGTGTGCCCATCTTAGCGTTTATGTTGTTTTTATCGGCGTGGGGTTTTTCTGCGTCAAAAGTGAATACCAGTTTAGGCGCGATTCCTGGGCCAGCACAAGTGTGGCAAGAAGTACAAGGTTTAGTCGATGCGCATGTTGCTGAGCGGCAAAAAGAAGCCGATTTTTATCAACGCCAACAAGTGCGTAATGAAAAGTTGTTGGCCGAAGACCCCAATGCCGAAATTAAAACGCGGCCTTATACCGGTAAGCCTACTTATTTGGATCAAATCTTCACCAGTCTTTATACCGTGTTTGCCGGTTTTTTAATTGCTTCGTTAGTAGCCATACCGCTAGGTATTTTGTGCGGTATGAGTCCTGTGATTAACACGGCATTAAATCCTATGATTCAAATCTTTAAACCGGTATCGCCGTTGGCGTGGTTACCTATTGTGACGCTAATCGTCAGTTCAGTGTACGTCACGACGGATGATTCTTGGTTTCAAAAATCGTTTATTACCTCAGCGATTACCGTGACCTTATGCTCGCTCTGGCCTACGTTAATCAATACCGCCGTCGGCGTGTCGTCTATCGATAAAGATTTGGTTAATGTCGGTAAAGTATTGCGTTTAGATTGGAGTACACAAATCCAAAAAATCATTTTGCCATCAGCGTTACCGTATATTTTTACCGGTATGCGTTTATCGCTAGGCGTGGGCTGGATGGTATTAATCGCGGCGGAAATGCTGGCGCAAAATCCAGGTCTCGGTAAATTTGTTTGGGATGAATTCCAAAACGGCAGTTCTAACTCGTTAGGCCGGATTATGGTTGCGGTGTTTACGATAGGTATTATCGGCTTTATCTTGGATCGTGTGATGTTGTCCTTGCAAAAAGCCTTTTTCTTCGGCAAATCCTTATAAGGAGGCGCGTCATGACGGCAGCCGCAAAACTTAAACTAGTCAAACCTTCCATGTCCGAATATACACAACCCTCGAATGACCCGGTATTGCCGGTGGTTGAACTCATTAATGTTACTAAATCTTATGGCGAAGGCAGTGCCAGTACGACGATTTTAAAAGACATTAATTTGTCGATTAAAGCCGGGGAATTTATCGCTATCGTCGGTTTTTCGGGTAGTGGTAAAACCACCTTGGTTTCAACAATTGCTGGTTTAATCCAAGCCGATAGCGGTCAGGTATTAAAACAAGGCAAACCGATTACAGGCCCAGGCCCTGATCGTGGTGTGGTGTTTCAAAATTACTCGCTGATGCCTTGGCTGACAGTTTATGAAAACGTGGCGTTAGCGGTTGATCAAATTTTCAAAGATTGGCCTGCCGAGCAACGGCGCGCACATACCGAAAAATATGTGCGCATGGTGAATTTAGGTTCAGCAATGTTAAAGCGGCCTGCTGAGTTATCAGGCGGGATGCGGCAGCGTGTTAACGTAGCGCGTGCATTAGCGGCTAATCCAGATATTTTATTACTCGATGAGCCTTTAAG
>CAWUNX010000410.1:0-3357 GCA_963923905.1 uncultured Methylocucumis sp. | reverse complement strand
TCCTGCGTTGCCCTACTACACGCCATCCCTGGCGTTATGCGCTCTGAATGTCCTGCCCCTACTTAAGCTGGTAGCCACTTTAACCATTAACGTTTAGAAACATTAGAAAAGACCACATGAGGCTTCTTGCTTTTTACTAGGGATTAGGCGGAGTTTAAATATGAATTTTAAAACTCACACCGAGTGGATTTCAGCTTGCTATAAAATGTATTTTTCAAAGCAAGCCGACATCAATACCCTTGAACACGGCTTGTATTCGGTCACGTACGCCTAGTTTTGAAATAATATTGGAGACGTGATTTTTTATCGTGCCTTCGCTAGTGCCAAGAGCTGTTGCAATTTCCATGTTGTTAAATCCGCCTGCGATTAAGGCGAGTACTTCATTTTCTCTGGGGGTTAATGGAAAAGGCTGGGTAAGGCTCATAAATTCGTGATCGTAGTTTTTTATGCCTGTTAAAGCACGCTCTGTCAGTGCTGGGCGAAAATATGATTCGCCTGAGATCACGCGGCGAATAGCTGCTACCAGCCGTTCTAACGAAACATCCTTAAGTAAAAAGCCTTTAGCGCCAAGGCGCATACCTTGAAACAATGCGTCATCATCATCGAAGGTGGTGAGCAAAATTGTTATGGGTAGCTGTCCTTCCGTGTTTAATTTTTCCAACACGGCAAGACCTGAGAGTTTAGGTAAGCGTACATCTAGCAATACCAAATCAGGTTTTGTTTCCGTAATGACTTGAATAGCGTGTTCCCCATCACCGGCTTCCGCTATCACGCGAATGTCGTCGGTGAGTGCCAGCAAGCCACGTATTCCGCTACGCATTAAGGTGTGGTCATCGACAAGTACGACGCTAATCATTGTGCTAATCTCGGTGTCTTTGGTATTCGGGCCTTTAATGTAAAGCCATGACCTAACGAAGAGGCAATATCTAGCGAACCTCCGACCGCTTCTAACCGTTCACGCATACCGGTTAAGCCATGTCCAGCCGTGCAAGTAGCCACTCCTTTACCATTGTCGCGTAATATCAAACATATCGTGTCTTGGTTTTGGTTGAATTCTATCCATAGCCGATTGGCATTCGAATGTTTCAAGGTGTTGGTAATGGCTTCTTGCACGCAACGAAACAACGCATGAGCGTGTGCAGGTTCAACTACTTGTATCGTTTCGCAAGACACTAATTCAACTGAAATGTCGGTCACACCTGAAACTAAGGTGTGCAGTGCCTGGCATAACTCCATGTTGGGTTGAGAACGCACTGTACTTACAACGCTACGCACGTCATTTAATAACCGTTTAACTAACGATAAAGCATCATTAATGGGTGCCTTGGCTGGATTTTCAGCGGCTAAATTATTGGCAAGTTCCAGATTGACTTTTAACGCGACTAAATGATGGCCTAAAGTATCGTGTAATTCTCTAGCGACATAGGCGCGCTCGGCTAATCGGCTGCTTTGGGCCAGTAACTCTTGGGTTGCTCGTAGTTCGGCATTAAGGCGTTCGGCGGCGCGGCGTCCGCGAGCTTCGGATGCGCCAATATATCCCATGAAAAAGGCGAAACCGTGCAGCGCGAATACGCCTATATCCGTTAATATCACAACCGCAAGATGAGGGAGTTGCGGCAGAGACAAAAAAGTTAAATTGCCTAAGCCGGATTGGTCTAGCCAGAAAATCCATGCTGTCAGCAACAAGGTCTGGACGATTATCCAAATTGATGCTGCACGCGCGGGTAATACCAGAGGTATTTCTGCGGCAACGATATAAAGTAAATCCGTGCTAATAATAAAACCACATAAAGTCTGAAAAGCCAGTAATAAAACTGGACGCCAGCTTAATGTTTGGCAAGCAATATCGCGGGTGTTATACCAAAAAGCCCAACCAAACCCCAAAAATATCGCCATGCCAACAAACCAACTAGACAGGGTGTGTTCAGCTATTTGCTGGGCTATCGGGGGTACAAAGGTTTGCACCCCCAAAATCAACCAGTAAATCAGGACTGAACTACGCAATAATGTTTCTGTTGCTAATGTTCTTTGTGCGTTTTTTTCCATGTGGACTGTTAATCGACGTAATGCACGAGTTGTTGGGTGCGTACACTTTTTACTACGGCGTTTACTGCCTTAATAACCACATCAGGTCGGTCAATGTGTATAAAATGGCCAGCATCAGGTACTAACACATGTTGGCTATTACTCGACCATGTTGCCATATCGGTTTGTAAAAGTTTCCACTTAATACGGTTTTGCTTATTTTCTTCAGGTGTTATACCGCTAAAAAATTGTTCTTGACGTGAAAGCGGTGCGCGCGCCGATAACACAATGGTTGGACGGTTTGCTAACTGGCGCAAGCGTCCTGCTTCGGCAAGGGTTTGTTCTATAGCATTAAATTCGGTTTGTACCGAAGGTTCTGAGCTTGCAGCATAATACAACACGATGCTAAGAACCGTTTGCAGTTGATTAAAATTAGTCATTATTTTTGCGGCTGGCGCGGTTGTCATGCCTAAAAACGGTATTGAGTGATAGTTTTCTTGTATCGTTGCAAAGCTCATAGTTTGATCCGGGTGGGATGCATCAACAAATACTAACCCTACGACGTCTGTGGCGAAATGTTGGGTAAATATCATGGCGTAAGGGCCGCCTATGGAATGCCCTACCATGACAAACGGCCCTTTTTCGCCTGCGTTGGCTAGCAAAGTATGTAAGTCCTCAGCAATCGATTTACCTACTTCTTGGGCAGTATGCGGTTCGCTCCACATAATTCCAGCACGGCTATAAGCGCATGCGCGTGTTGTCTTAGCAACGGCATCCTGTACAAAGCTCCAATCCATAGAGCCAGAATTACCTAAACCAGCTTCAAATACCACCGTGGGACTACCGGTACCTCGGCAATCAATTTGCAGGCTGCGACCACCTATATCCACGAGTTTTCCCAGTGGCTGAAAATCATAAGCTGTTGCAGTGTTCGACTTGTTGTCTAAAGCCGTTATTGAATCAGCAGATAGTGGCGCAGCAACTGCACAACAGGTCAATGCCGCTAACGAAAATGTTATAGATTTAATTGTATTATTCATAAGTCTCTCGCAATCATTAAAAGATGCTGCTCAGCAGCGTGGATTATCGTAGAGCGTGTTTATATTTAAGGCATGTGCCAAAAGTCATAGGATTAGCCCATGACTTTTGGCACATGTGGCCCATAAGACTTAAGTTTTATAGTGAGTTTTTTTATGATGGTTTGATGAGACGCTTGCTTTTGGTTTAGCGAGAATTAGCCAAATTAATTAACAATTTATAAGGATTTACAATGAAAATTTTTGCCAGATTAGTGCTTTGCTCTTTGTTATTGTTGTTGAGTGCTTGTTGTAG
>CAWUNX010000409.1:0-3362 GCA_963923905.1 uncultured Methylocucumis sp. | reverse complement strand
GAGACAGGTGCTAGGTAAAGAATCGAAAAAGCTATCGTTATTCGGGTCTTTGAAGTTGAACACAGACGTCAAATCACCGCATACGGCGCGCCGCCAAGCGCCGATATTCGGTTCATGAACGCCGAATCGGGCCTCGATGAAACGAATCGTCGAAGTATGATCGAATACTTCCGAACTCACCCAGCCGCCTTTAGTCCACGGTGAGATGATGTACATGGGTACGCGTGGGCCTAAACCGTAATTGCGATGCAATAAGGCAACTTCGGATTCGTCGCTGTTATAGCTCACTAAATGCTCATGGTATTCGCCGGTAGTATCTACTGTAGATGCGCCGGCAAATTTAGCTAAGCTTGGATCGGCGTTAAATTCAATATAAGACGGCGCAGCCGGTGGTGGAACATGGTCAAAGAAGCCATCGTTCTCATCGAAGTTGATAAATAATACGGTTTTGCTCCAAATCTCAGGATTAGATGTCAAAGCATCTAAAACTTTAGAGGTATAATCGGCGCCTTGTGCTGGACTGGATGGGCCGGGGTGCTCGGAACCTTCGGCGGTAGCTACAATCCAGGAAACCTGCGGCAAATTACCGGATAACACGTCTTCTTTCAGCTTGTCTAAATCGCGTGTGCTAACGCCGCGATCGCGTAAGCTTTGCGAGTAGCCCGGTCTTTGGAACCACGCGTCCCGGAAAACATGAAAACCGGCCAATGAGTTGTCGGTAAAGTTATCGTCCATGTTTTCATACACTTGCCAGGTAATGCCGGCGGCTTCTAAGCGTTCCGGGTAAGTTGTCCACGTGTAACCGCCATCGTTGCCAGGGTCGGAGTCAAACCAGTCGTAATCGTTATACGTTGCAGGGCCGTTGCCTAAAGCCAACGGATCGTTGGTACCCGTTTGGAAGAATAAACGGTTAGTATTGGTGCCGCCTTGGAACGAACAATAGTAAGCGTCGCAAATAGTAAACGCGTTCGCCATTGCAAATTGGAACGGAATATCTTGTTCGGCGTAATGACCCATCGAGTGGTTGTATTTTGCTTTAGGCCATGCATTCATCCGGCCGTGATCCCAGGCGTATTGGGCATTTTGCCAAGAATGCGGCGTGCCTTCCACACGCATGACGGCAAACTGTTGGATGGTGTCCAGACGGAATGGGGCAACTACTTTCACCGAATCTTCAGCAGAATAATTAGGTTGAAACCAAACGTTTTTATTTTCAATTCCGTCACTATCCGCGACTGGGATTGGGAATGGGTCGGCAAATCCACGTACACCGTTCAAAGTGCCGAAATAATGGTCAAATGCGCGGTTTTCCTGCATTAAAATAACGATGTGCTCGATATCTTCAATCGTACCGGTGACGTTGTTAGCTTCGATTGCTAACGCTCGTTGAATAGCGGGCGGGAACATCGATAAGCCGACGCTGCTGCCAGTAATGGTTGCTAATGTGCTTAAAAAGTCACGGCGGGTTTGCTTCATCATGAGGGCTCCTGTAAGGTTGCAATGTTTCAAAAAGCCTAAAGACTTGGCGGCTTGCGCGGGCTTTAGGCATAATTTAGGGCTTAGCTGCAACAGCTCTTAAGCAAGCCGATTAAGGACTTGCGGAGTAAGCATATAGGGACGAAATGACAGCAAAGTTAACTTCGCCGGTTGGTTAGGTATTATTTAAGCGTATGCTTAATTATGTTACCCACTTTGTAAGGTTGGCTGCTCGATATTAATGATAAAAAAGCCTACATCTACCAGTCTAATGTCGCTGTGTAAGTGCTGGACAATCCAAGCAAAATCTCAGGCGAGCCGTTGTTAATAGGCTTTCAAAGCAGTTAAATTAGTGCGTGAACGGCAAAAGGACATGAACAAGAACTGCTTTTTGATTGAAATGCAGGTTTGAGTAACTCAAAACACGGTTGAGTCATTTATTTCCGCCCCTTAGGAATAAAATGCAGCCAACGTCTGACGTGGCGTTCGGTGATGAATGCTAAAAAGAATAATTGTAAAAAATTGTCGGCGACGATGATGTCTAAGCCAATTTTTTTGGGGATAAGTTCTTTACGGGTCCCGAACAGTAAATCCCAAATTGATAACACGATGCCGTAATTACTATCATGCTCGCTACGTTTTGACGAATGATGCACTCGGTGTAAGCGCGGTGTGATGATGAGTTTTGAGATGGTGGATTCATAAGGTATATCAATATTAGCATGGTGAAAAAATATGAAAAATAATTCGATGATTTCAATCGCTAATACCACATACGCTTGAACACCAATCAGAATAACAAACAAGCATTTATAAACGATTTCTAGCAGCAAATCGAACACATGAAATCTAAAGCCTGTCGATACATTAATGCTTTTGTCGCTGTGGTGGACTTTATGGAAGCGCCATAAGAATTCAAATTTATGGCTTGCGTAATGCCAGCCATAAATAGCCAAGTCAAATAAAATAAAACACATCAGCCATTTTAACGGCGCATTGTCCATGCGGCTGAGTAGGCCATAATTGGCAAATTGCTGCGCGACTAAAAACAATGAAGAGGCTTTTAACGCCGTTAAAATGACGTTGTTAAATAAAAAAGCCGTTGTGTTGGTGACAAAAGATTCTTTGGATATTTTTTGTGTATAACGCTGATACGGTTTAATCCGCTCCATAACTACAAGCAATAGAAAAGCCACCATGGCTAACGCAAATAATAGTTCGTTGGCGAGTACGCCATCATTGGCTAATGAAGTTTCGCTGGCTGTCATGGTTGACTCCTATAAGTCGCGTTTATTGGCGTGAGCGTTAATTATCGAGTTTGATAATTGCATCGAGTTGCGTGGTTAAGTCCTCGATTTCTTTTTTGGCATTGACTTGATAAGTAATGTCGTATTGCACGCCTAAGTAGTAAATGACCCGGCCTTTGTGGTCAAACAAAGGGGTAATTTTTAAATGGTTATAAAATAACTCACCATCTTTGCGGTAATTGCGTAATGTCACTTCAACCGGCTGATGCTTATTCATGGCCTCGATTATTTTTAGTTTTTCAGGTTGGTTTGTGTCAGGGCCTTGCAGAAAGCGGCAGTTTTTACCGATGATGTCTTGTTGGCTGTAGCCGGTTAATCGTTCAAAGGCTTTATTGGCGTAGACGATAGGCGCGTCTTCTAAGTCAGGATCTGCTAAAGTGACACCATTAACGCATTCGTCGAGTATGGCGGATAAAATTTGGGGAATAAGTCCGTTATCTTTGTTGACGACAAACGACATGGTTGGCTCCTGTTATAAGTATTTGATAGGTAATAGATAAATGCATTAAGTCAATAATTGCTTAATGTTATTAACCTGTCTCTTATACACATCTCCGAGCCCACGAGACCAGAGAGGAT
>CAWUNX010000408.1:0-3366 GCA_963923905.1 uncultured Methylocucumis sp. | reverse complement strand
CTCATGCCTCGATAAAAGTCGATGTGCGCATTATTGCTGCTACACATCAAAACCTAGAAGTGTTGGTCGAGCAAGGGCGATTTCGCGAAGACTTATTTCACCGCTTAAATGTTATTAGAATTCATATTCCACCGTTAAGGGATCGTAAACAAGATATTCCTTTGTTATTACGTTACTTTTTAACGCAAGCGGCTAATGAGTTAAATACTGAAATTAAAACATTAAAGTCTGATGTCGAAGCATTCTTAAGCTCGTTAGATTGGCCGGGCAATGTCAGGCAATTGGAAAATATTTGCCGTTGGTTAACCGTAATGGCGTCAGGACGGGAAGTGCATTTACATGATTTACCACCCGAATTGTTAAATACACCGGCAGAAAAAAATGCGTTAGTGGCTGATTGGGAGTCTATGTTAAGGCTATGGGTAGATAGGCAATTAATGAATAAAGAAAGTGAAGTCGCTAAGCATACGATACCGGCGGTAGAAACTATTTTAATCAAGTCAGCATTGAACTATACCCACGGCAGACGTCATGAAGCCGCGATATTATTAGGGTATGGTCGAAATACCCTGACACGGAAGATTAAAGAGCTAGGTATTGAAGATGTTTAATGTGTTTAAACGCATTGAAAAACAACGCGTAAGGCTATTTCCAATACAGCGCTGAGCTTCAATGGCATGCTACTTCTCTGTTAAAATGCCCGGCATCGATAGTTTAGTATTTCAGGTAGCACACCCATGACAATTTCCCAACCTACCCTTGATGATATTTGGCAGCTATTTAAAGAAACCGATAGACTCGCTAAAGAGCTGTTTGCGAGCCAAAAGGAAACGGATAGAAAATTTCAAGAAACTGATCAAAGATTTCAAGAAACTGATAGGCTTGCTAAAGAGCTGTTTGTGAGCCAACAAGAACTCGCTAAAGATTTGCTGGCTAGCCAAAAAGAAAACAACCGCTTATTTAGAGATACCAATAAAAAGTTGGGTGATTTAGGTAATCGTCTCGGTGAATTCGTACAGGAAATGGTTAGGCCTGCCGTAGTGCGGTTGTTTCGTGAGCGCGGCATTGAAGTCCATCAAGTCATGCGCAATATTGAAGCATTTAACGATGACGACGCGATAGAAATCGATTTGCTAGTCATTAATCAGCAACAGGCGATTGCCGTGGAATGTAAAAGCCGGCTAACAATTGAAGATGTCAACACGCACTTGGTACGGTTGAGTAAATTTAAACAACTGTTTTCCCACTACCAGGATTTGAAATTAATGGGCGCGGTGGCTGGCATGGTAGTCGCCGACGAGGTGGCTAAACATGCGTATCGCCAAGGACTGTTTGTTTTGGCACAAAACGGCGATGCGATATGGATTCGTAATGACGACAAGTTTACCCCTGCCGTGTGGTAAGCGTATCAAGTTCATAAAATAACTCTGGTGAGTGGATCAGATATAAGTGACTAATAATATTTATCTGACCCCAATTATGCCAATTATGTAGCCCTCTGAACCCTGATAAGGTGCATGGAATGCACAAGCCTAAAGTTTAAATCCTGTAGGGTTGAAATCCCACGCGCCAACTTAGCAAAATATCTTAGCTGCAGATTGTTTAAAAACTCCATCTCAGGAGAAAAAACGTTTAATTCGGTCTGCGGCGTTTTTGCAATCGAAATTAGCATCGACTTGGTTGTCGATATGACGAATGATTAAGTCCGTATCTAAAATAAATGTCCAGCGTTTAGCGAGTTTTAACATAGGCATTTTAGCGCCATACGCTTCAGTGACTTTCGCATCGTTATCGGCGAGTAGCGTGTAATTTAGCTGATGTTTGCGATGAAAATCTGTTATTGCTTGTACGCTGTCTGTGCTGATGCCATACACGTCAGCATTAACCGCATGTAAAAGACTCACATCATCTCTAAACGAGCATACTTGCTGGGTACACACAGGCGTGCCAGCTTTAGGGTAAAAAAATAAGACTGTCCAGCCTTGATGTTGCCGCGTTGCTAAGTTAAATAGCTCGCCTTGGTGAGTTGCTAGTTCAAATAAAGGGGCAGGGTCGCCTACTTTTAGTGCTAATGCCTCGGGTAAATGGAAAAAATTTAAGAGCTTGTGCATAGTATTCCTCGAAATAAAGAAAAGTTACGCGGTAGCAGCGCCATTAGAAATGCCAGATTCGTTATTGGTGCAGCTTACCGCGTTAGCCGTTTTACTGGTTTAATTGTTTTCCGATAAGGCTTAATTTTATTAAAATGCCTTAACACAAAAGCTATAGAAGCCAACTCTTTCAGCATTCTGAGCGCTAATACCATCAGATTAACGTTGTGAGACGTTTTTATGATTTCTTGATAGGTCCATTTTGCTCTCAGATAGCTAGGTAATAAAGCATTCAGTTGCTTGGCAACAGTTCGATAGACTGGGTATTTATGTCTTGAAAAGTAAGAAACGAAATAATAGCGCTCATAATCTCTTTTAAAAGCGCTGCTCGTAATCTGCGTTTCTTTTTTAGTAAAAACCCAATTTAGGCTGACGTTTTCTGCTTCACAGGCTTCGACTTGATGAAACCAAAGCGGGGGCAGAAATAACATATCACCCTCATTTAATTCAAAGTGGGTATAAATTTTATTGTGAAAAATATCATCGCCTTTCCCGTCTAATATCGCAAAATTGCTAAATGGATAGCAACAAAGCGGAGTTTCAGGCGAGATTAATGACCATTTCTTACGCCCTGTTACTTGCACATTAAAAACGCTAATCATATTAGCATCATAATGCCAGCTTGATAGATTACCTTTCTCGTGTACCCAAATACGCATCACTTGGGAGCGCGGAAAAATGTCAGAATGACTTAACGCCGTATCGACTATTTCAGGGATGTCATAGTCTTCAGCGAGCGCATTTTTTTCTAACCAATACCATAAAAATGCCTCTTTTGCTAAAGGCTCCTCTGATAATCTTTTTTGTAAATAGGCTTCGGTCCATGCTTTTCTGGCTACCCAATTAGCAGCCACATTTTCAATAATAAAAGGTTGTTCCCTGACGGCGTATTGATTCCAAAAGTATTCAAAAGTGATAGCAGATGATTCTCTAGGGATTTCAAAATAACCATTGGCATTCTTATCGGTGACATTCATTTTCAATGATAAAGTTACGAGATTAACCTTAATATTGTCGCATAACTCGGTATGGACTAAGAAATTGGTAAGTTGGTATGGGCAATTTAGAAAACTCTGGAATCACTATGGGGCGCTGTGCGGGTTGGTTCATAGCAAGTTCCGGTTATGGCGAGTGTTGGTAAAGTTGCCACTTTATGTCAATTAAGTAAGTGAGCAAAAGTTTTTTAACCAAATGAAAAACACTTACCTCTCTTAAT
>CAWUNX010000407.1:0-3375 GCA_963923905.1 uncultured Methylocucumis sp. | reverse complement strand
GATTTACTGATTGATTTTTTGAATCAATTATTGCCTGAGCACCATCAAATTGCTGAGCTTAGCTTTAAAAACCCGGAAAAATTGGCCGGAACGGTGAAAGAACGTAAGGCGATTTTTGATATTTACTGCCAAACCGCAAACGGTGAGCGTTTTATCGTTGAAATGCAGAAAGCCAAGGTGAAATATTTCAAAGACCGTGCGTTGTTTTATTCAACGTTTCCAATCAAAGACCAAGTAAAAAAAGGCGAGTGGAATTTTGCTTTATTGCCAATTTATTTCGTCGCGATTTTGGATTTTCATTACGATGAAGACGAGGAAAAGCGTAAATTCCGCCGTGATGTGTGTTTAAAAGACCAAGATGGCGATGTGTTTTTTGACAAGCTGCATTTTAAGTTCTTGCAAATGCCGTTGTTTACTAAACAAGCGCATGAATTGGAAAGCCATTTTGACAAATGGGTGTATTTTCTCAAAAACTTGGAAAATTTTGACCATATCCCGGCGATATTAAACGAGCCTATTTTCCAAAAAGGCTTTGATATTGCTGAGCTGTCGCATTTAACGTCAAAGCAATTTGATGATTACCAACGTAGCTTATTGGAATATGCCGAGGTGAAGAATGTCAGCGATACAGCGTTTGAAGAAGGCGTAGTAAAAGGCAAAGTGGAAGGTAAAATGGAAGGAGAAACCGAAAAAGCTTTGGCTATTGCTAAAAATATGCTAGACAAACACTTTGATTTGACAACCATTAGTGAGTTAACCGGATTAACGCTAGACGAAATCGCAGTTTTAGCGCGTGAAAAGACTTAACTCAGCGAGAGTCTTGCGACACATCAGTAATAGTCATGTTGGGTTTACCTAAAGGGCATAAAAGCGCTAGCGTAACCCGACACCTTTGTGTTTGGCATTGTCGGGTTACGCCTTTCGCTGTCGCTACAGGCTAACCCGACCTACCTATATCAACGCGTGCACGATTAGTAAAACTCATGGATTATGAAATTGTTTCTAAATTAGCATCACACATCGCTCAGCGCTTACGGATAGTAAAGCCGAGTGCTTGGGTTTGGCTTGATTCAGACCCTGAGCTGTTTACCGAGGTCTGTCAGCAAATAAGCGGGTTAGCCGGTTCGATTAAAATTATCGTAGCACAGCCATTGACAGGTATTGTCGAGTCTATTGCGTTACCTGACGGCGATGACCAGACACTACAGCAGTTGTGTGCAGAGGTGTCAGGGGCTATTGTTTATTGTCTGCACTCAGCGCAACTAGATGTTTACCGATTGCCGTTAACTGAACTCGATGAATTGATTGTCCTAGCCGAACATGATACCGAGGCGGTACTAATGAATGCGGCGGGTCAAGGCTTGCTTTCGGAGCAGCAATCTTGGCGTTATCAAGAAGCCGAGTCAGAATGTAGCTTTACATTAACCCTATTTAAACAGCGCGACAGACAAATTCGCATTGCTCAGATGGGTGATTTACCCGCGTTATTGCAGTTAGAGCAACAATGTTGGTTGCCTGCATTGCAAGCCACACAGCAACAGTTAGCGTTTAGACTGTCTGTTTATCCCGAGGGACAATTGGTTTTGCTGCATAGCGGGCATGTCGTGGGGGTAATTTACTCACAGCGCTTAGCGGATGCCGATACGGTTTACCAGATTACTGCTGAGCAAGCCTGTGAAAACCATAACGCTGACGGGCCGGTGTTGCATTTGTTAGCGATTAATATCGCCCCCGCATATCAACATGCTGGCTTAGGCGATGCGTTATTAGAGTTTGCGTTGCAACGTGCCAGCGTGACTGTGGGTATCACAGAGGTTATCGCGGTGACGTTATGTCGTGATTATGATGCGCGCTATGAGCCGGATTTAGCGCGTTATATTCAACAGCGTAACCCACAAGGTCGATTAATTGATCCGGTATTGCGTTTTCATGAATTACATGGCGCCCGCGTTACCGGTTTAGTGCCGGGTTATAGACCGAATGATGTGAAAAATTTTGCTCATGGCGTATTGGTGCGTTATCAGATTCATAGTCGCCGCCGCGATGAGTTTCAATCTGAAGCTGCGGGTAATACGCCGGCTATGACGTGGCAAGACGTCAGCAATACCGTTATGCAAGCGATTCAAGCTTGTTTAGGTAACACGCGCTTAGCCGCGTTTGCGCCTAATCAACCGTTATTAATCATGGGCTTGGATTCTGCCGATTTACTGCAATTAGCTGAGCGCTTAAGCAGTGCGTTTCAGCTACGTTTAGAGCAAGGCTTCTTTTTTCAGCACACGACGGGTGAAAAAATTGCTCAAGCGGTGTTTAAGCGTCTTGAGCAGAACTCGTTATCAGTAACCGTGCCCCCAAAACAAGACGCACACGCTGATGATATAGCGATTATTGGCCTAAGCGGTTGTTATCCTAAAGCCGACGATGTAGAAGCATTTTGGCAGAATCTGAAAACGGGTGTCGATGCGATTAGCGAAGTGCCTTTAGCTCGTTGGGATTATCGTCAGGTTGACACCAGCCGGTATGGTGGTTTTATTAATAATGTCGCTGCGTTTGATCCGTTATTTTTCAATATTTCGCCGAGTGAAGCTGAAACCATTGATCCGCAAGAGCGTTTATTTTTACAAACGGCTTGGCATACGATAGAAGACGCCGGGTATAACCGCGCCAGCTTACAACAAGTGTTCCAGGGTAATATCGGCGTGTTTGTCGGTGCGATGTATGGCGAATATAGTTTATTCGCAGACGCTCAGCAAACCCTGCCATTTGTGTTTTATGGCTCAATCGCTAACCGTGTGTCTTATACACTGGATTTGCACGGGCCTAGTTTAGCGATTGATACCTTATGTTCTTCGTCATTAACGGCGTTGCATTATGCCGTGCAGAGCTTAAGACGCGGCGAATGTTTAGCGGCTCTTGTGGGTGGGGTGAATTTATCGCTACATCCCAACAAATATCGCTTGCATAGGGAATTGTCTATGTCGGCTAGCGATGGTCGTTGCCGTAGTTTTGGCGCGGGCGGCGATGGTTTTGTGCCGGGTGAAGGTGTCGGGGCAGTCTTGCTAAAGCCGTTAAGCCATGCTGAGCGTGATGGTGACGCGATTTATGCTGTGATAAATGCGACGACGATTAATCATGATGGTAAAACTCACGGCTATACCGTACCGAATCCCAATGCTCAAGCCAAACTGATTGCTGATGCGTTTAAACAAGCGAATATTAATCCCTGTGCAGTGAGTTACATTGAGGCGCATGGAACCGGCACGGCGTTAGGCGACCCTGTAGAAGTCACTGGCTTGACTAAAGCTTTTCAACAGCTGGGTCAGCAACCTGAGCAATGCGCGTTAGGTTCGGTAAAAAGCAATATCGGTCCTGTCTCTT
>CAWUNX010000406.1:0-3381 GCA_963923905.1 uncultured Methylocucumis sp. | reverse complement strand
CGTTTGCATGGTGTCATTCACCATAATGCCGCGTTCGCAATATAAACCCGCTGCTTGGGCTAATTCGATATTCGGCTGAATACCTACTGCGGCTACAAACAAATCACAGGCCAGTTCAGTGCCATCGTCAAAACGCACGGCGCGCACATGTCTGTTGTCATCACCTAATAACGCTTGGGTTTTAGCCGCTAATTTAAACCGAATGCCACGCGCTTCTAGTTGCTGCTGTAAGAGAGTCGCCGCCGGTTTATCTAGCTGCCGATTTAATACTTGCGCATGACTATGAATGACAGTGACCTCCATGCCGCGCATGACTAAACCATTCGCCGCTTCTAAACCTAGCAAGCCGCCGCCTAATACAACCGCTTGATTATGAGTTTGGCTATATGCCAACATCGTGTTAACGTCAATAACATCACGAAAACTGACCACACCGTCTAACTGATGCCCTGGTATCGTCGGTTTAGCGGCGCGTGAACCTGTTGCAATCAATAACTTATCGTATTCTGCCACCGTACCATCTTTAGCAATCACTTGTTTCCTACGGCGGTCAATTCTGACGACGGTTTTGTCCTCGCCGACATGCAACGTAATACTGTGTTGCTGATACCATTCCGGCGAGTTAATCACAATATCATCCATCGTTTTTTCACCCGCTAGCACCGACGACAATAAGATGCGGTTGTAATTGCCATACGCTTCAGCGCCAAACACGGTAATTTGGTATAAATCGGGCGTGGCTGATAATAATTCTTCGACCGTGCGTATACCTGCCATCCCGTTTCCGATGACTACTAATTTTTTCTTAGTCATTACAGCTCTCTTAACGGTTGATTTGACTTCTACTCTAACGCAATAGCGACACGACCATCGACGATGCGCGTTTGATACGCGGGAACAACCACGCTAGCATCTTCTAAGCATTCACCGGTTAATAAGTTGAAATGCTGTTTATACAACGGCGAAGCGACAACCAATTGACCATTGATGTCGCCAATAATACCGCGTGATAACACATTCGCCTGACCAAACGGGTCAAAATTACTAATGGCATACGCCATTTGGTCTTTGGTTGAATAAAACAGTGCTATTTGTTTGCCGTCTACTAACGCGCATACGCCCGAATCCGGTTGCAAGTCGTCAGCCTTACAAATCTCTACCCACGTTGTCATTATGCAACCTCACTTAAGCGAAAATGTTTGCGCTCTTCTTCGTTCGCTGGACGAATCTGCCCACGCTCCTCGACAAACACAATATTGTCATCAGCTTGCTCGCTATTAACAAAGTGTCTAAAGCGTTTCACTTTTTCCTCATTCTCTATCGTCGTTTTCCATTCGCACTGATACGTTTCAATCACCGCTTGCATTTGTTGCTCTAGCTGCTCAGCAATCGCTAATTTATCGTCAATAATGACCGACTTTAGATACTCTAAACCGCCTTCCATATTTTCCAACCAAACCGATGTGCGTTGTAAACGATCTGCCGTGCGCACATAAAAACTTAAGAAGCGGTCTATATAGCGAATTAACGTCGCTTTATCCAAACCGGTTGCGAATAAATCAGCATGTCTAGGCTTCATACCGCCATTACCGCACACATACAAACTCCAACCTTGCTCGGTTGCAATCACGCCAACGTCTTTACCTTGTGCTTCCGCGCATTCGCGCGTACAACCTGATACGCCAAACTTTATTTTATGCGGCGCTCTTAGGCCTTTATAACGATGTTCTAATTCAATCGCTAAACCGACGCTATCATCGACACCATACCGGCACCAAGTACTGCCTACACACGACTTCACTGTCCGTAGTGCCTTACCGTAAGCATGACCGGACTCAAAGCCTGCCTCGACTAAATCGCGCCAAATCAATGGTAATTGCTCAACTCGCGCACCAAAAAAATCCACGCGTTGGCCGCCGGTAATTTTGGTGTAAAGCTGGTATTTCATGCCGATTTGGCCCAGTTTCATCAGCTTTTCGGCACTAATTTCACCGCCGCAAATACGCGGCACAACAGAATAAGTACCGTCTTTTTGCATATTGGCTAAAAACGTATCGTTAGTATCTTGTAAGCCTAAATGCGGTGTAGACAAAACATAGTCATTCCATTGCGATGCTAAGATAGAGCCTACCGCAGGTTTACAAATCTCACAGCCGCGACCTTTACCATGCTTTTCTAACAGCTCAGCAAACGTCTTAATGCCTTCAACGCGAATAAGGTTAAACAAATCTTGCCGAGTATAAGAAAAATGCTCGCAAATATCGGTTGATACGGTAAAGCCACGTTTGCTTAATTCTGCGTTTAACACCGATTTCAATAGCGATACACAACCGCCACACCCCGTGCCTGCTTTGGTTTCAGCTTTTAGCTCATTAAGTGTCGTATAGCCTGCGTCTATTGCTGAGCACACCGCGCCTTTATCAACGTTATGACAAGAACAGATTTGCGCACTCGCCGGTAACGCATCGGGCCCTAAGCCTACCGGCACGTCACCCTCGCGTTGCGGTAAAATCAAGGAATCGGGATTAGCGGGCAACGCAATACCGTTTAAACAATATTGTAATAACGTGTCGTAACTCGCCGCATCACCGACTAACACCGCGCCTAATAATTGTTTTTTGTCGGCGCTGACCACTAAGCGTTTATACACTTCGCTGGCACCATCTTGATAGGTGTAAACCAATGCACCCGGCGTTTTAGCATGTGCATCGCCAATGCTGGCGACATCGACACCCATTAATTTCAACTTGGTACTCATATCAGCACCGGTAAACATTTGCTCACCACCGGTCAAATCAGCGACTACCGTACGCGCCATCGCATAACCTGGCGCGACTAAACCAAATATCATGTTATGCCATAACGCGCATTCGCCTATGGCATATATATCGGAATCAGATGTTAAGCATTGATTATTAATGACAATACCACCTCTAACGCCCATATCTAAACCAGATGCGCGTGCTAACTCATCACGCGGGCGAATACCTGCCGAGAACAACACAATATCGGTTTCTAAGTGCTCGCCATCAGCAAAACACATTTTATTAACATGCTCAAAGCCATCTTCGATTAATACAGTGTTTTTACCCGTGTGCACTTTCACGCCTAACGCTTCGATTTTATGCCGCAACATCGCACCGCCAGCTTCGTCTAATTGCACGCTCATGAGCCGTGGCGCAAATTCGACCACATGAGTCGTTAAACCCAAATCGGTTAAGGCTTTTGCAGCTTCTAAACCTAACAATCCACCACCGACAACCGTACCTATTTTTGCGCCATTTGCGGCTTTAGTAATGGCTTCTAAGTCTTCAATGGTGCGATACACAAGACAATTTTCTCTATCTGAGCCAGGCACAGGGGGTACAAATGGATAAGAGC
>CAWUNX010000405.1:0-3395 GCA_963923905.1 uncultured Methylocucumis sp. | reverse complement strand
TTCTACAGTATACCCCTTTTTTGTTCAGCAATAGTTGCGCCGAACTGTATTGCTTTGCAAGGCAAGTTATTTTTTGACCCTGACGGCAAAGGCCAATGGCAAAGCGCGCATTTAGATGAAACGCTTTGCGAAGGCAGTCGGTTACGCGTAGAAGCCTATAGCCGCGCATCGATATTGTTGCCAGATAATGTAGTTTTACGCTTGGACGAAGGTACAGTGCTGACGTTAAATAACATTAACAACAATAAACCGACCCTGTTGGCTTTACTCAAAGGCTTTGTGCATTTCATCAGCCGCACACCTAAACACCTTGAAATTGCCAGCCCGATTGCGAATGCGGGTCCTGAAGGCACTGAATTTGCCATGAGTGTAAACGAGTATGAAGCTAGATTATGGGTGTATGAAGGGACGGTAAGCTTTTTTAATCCGCAAGGCCGTGTGCGTTTGACACCCGGTCAAGGCGCTCAAGCTGAATCCGACCAAAAACCCAAAGCGCAAATCACGTTAAACCCTCGCGATGCGGTTAGTTGGGCGCTGTATTACCCGCCGCTGTTTAATGATGCTTGGCTGACGGGCGCTAAGCAAATGACCTTACAACGTGCTGCACACGCCTTTCGTCACGGCCGTAGCGATGAAGCACTATTCATGTTGGACGCAATACCACCCGCTCAGCAAAACACCGAATTCTTAAAACTACAAGCTGCCATGCTGCTTAGCGTTGGACGTGTGCAATTAGCGTTACACGATATTGACCAAGTACTCGCACAGCAACCGAATGATGCTGAAGCGCTGGCGTTACAAGCCATCATCGCATTAAGTCAAAATAACAAAGACCAAGCGTATCGTTTAGCTCAACATGCTGTCATGCTCCAACCGGCAGCAGCGATAGCTTATACGGCGTTATCCTACATCGAGCAAAGCCGTTTTAATTTAACCCAAGCACTTAACGCCGCTCGACAAGCGACTCAATTAGCGCCACGCGATGCGCTGGCGTGGGCTCGGCAAGCAGAATTGGAGCTTTGCCAAGGCCTGTTAACCGAAAGCGCACATAGCGCTCACCAGGCCTTAACGTTGGATGCAAGCTTAGCCAGAACACAAGCCGTTATGGGTTTTACTCACCTGATACAAACTGATTTAACGGCTGCTAAACAAAGCTTTAGCCAAGCCATACAGTTAGATTCAGCCTCGCCTTTAGCCCGTTTAGGATTAGGGCTAGCTAAAATCCGCGCCGGTGATCTGCCCGCAGGCCGTAAAGACTTGGAAATTGCGGCTATCTTAGACCCACAAAACTCTTTATTGCGTAGCTATTTAGGCAAAGCGTATTACGAAGAAAAACGTAATGCCTTAGCCCAAGAACAATTTAATTTAGCCAAACAGTTAGACCCAAACGATCCAACACCGTATTTCTACGATGCGATTGCTAAGCAAACTAGCAATCGGCCTATTGCAGCGATCAAAGAAATGCAAACAGCAATTGAAATGAATGATAACAGAAGAGTTTATCGTTCAAAGTTATTGCTTGATCAAGATTCCGCAGCAAAATCAGCAAATTTTGCGCGAATTTATACTGATCTTGGATTTAGTCGTGTTGCATTAAAAGAAGCGTGGACGGCTTTAGCATATGATGCAATCAATCCATCAGCGCATCGATTTCTTTCCGATGCATACATTGGGCAACCACGCTATAAAGTAGCTAGAGCCAGTGAATTACTCCAAGCCCAATTACTACAGCCATTAAACATAACGCCTGTACAACCTCAGCTAACCAGTGAAAATATCGGTATTCTTAACTCAACGGGGCCAGGTAGCTTATCTGTCAATGAATATGACTCGCTCTTTAATGCCAATGGTGCGCATTTGGTATTGAATGGCGCTTATGGAACTAATAACACGAAAACAGACAATGCCATTGTGTCTGGACTTTACAATAAGCTCTCGATGAGTTTAGGCCAATTCCATTATCAAACCGACGGTTTCCGTCAAAATGATGCTTATCAGCAAAACATTTATGATGCCTTTGCCCAATACGCCGTAACCTCGGATTTAAGCGTTCAGCTTGAATTAAAATCGGATGAAACCCACGCGGGTGATGTCCCGTTTCGACTAAACGGGTTTCATCAGGAAAACCTAAAAAAACCATTGAACAAAATACTATTCGAGTCGGCGGACATTACCGTATAAGCCCAACTCAAGATGCAATTGCTTCGAGTTTTTATACGCATGTAAAAGATATGGAAACCAATATGAGTCAAAGCGGAGTATTCATCGGAGACGATTTAACTAAAAACATACAATCAGATTATCAAACAGAAATGCAATATATTTTTCATCCAAATTCTTTCGATATTATTGGGGGTGTTGGATATATGAGTTTGTTAAAAACCAAAACCATACAAGAACAATTTTCATTCCCTAGTGATCCTCCTATAAGTCTCTGCCCAGAATTTTGCACAGATTCAATTTCAAAATACAAAACAAATTACACAAATGGATATATCTATTCAAAACAATATATTTTGCCGAATTTAACGACTACTTTGGGATTTAGCTATGATTCTTACGATGATAGTTTTATTAAGAAAGAACAAGCCAATCCAAAACTGGGAGTAATTTGGAATCCGCTAAAAAATTTGACCTTACGCAGTGCTTTTTTTCGATCACTAAAACGTCCATTAGCCTCAAACCAAACCATAGAACCCACTCAAGTAGCAGGATTCAATCAATTTTTTGACGCAAATAATGGCACATCTGCTTGGCAATACGGATTTGGCCTTGATTATCAGCCAATAGATAAAATTTTTCTGGGTGGGGAAATTAACTGGCGAGATATTAAGATACCCACGACTGAAAATGGGCAATTAATAAATCAAAATCGGAGTGAAGCTTCCCATTTAGCCTATTTTTATTGGCTTCCTTTTGACTGGATGTCAATCCATTCTGAATATCGTTATGAAACCTATAGCCGGAGCTTTTTGTTAACAACAGGTAATCCGACTAATCCAGCCAGCATTACAACACAACAAGTTCCGCTCAGCTTAAGCCTATTTCAGAACAACGGATTGTTTGCAAAACTGACTGGAACTTATGTAAATCAAAAAGTTGCAGAAATTAACGATAACTTAGGGCTTGATAACGAAAATGAAAATTTTTGGACTTTTGATGCGACGCTAGGTTTTCGTTTACCCCGTAAACTAGGTATGGTCAGTATTGAAGCGAGAAACTTATTAAATGAACAATTCCGTTATCAAAGCACCTTCGACGCAAGCGGGCCACAGCTCAGCCCATTCGTACCGGAACGCCAGTTATTCGCAAAACTGAGCTCATTTTATTGAAGCAAGCCCTTCTAATTTTTTAACCAACAAAGAAGAAAATAAAATGAAAAAAACGTATATCGC
>CAWUNX010000404.1:0-3412 GCA_963923905.1 uncultured Methylocucumis sp. | reverse complement strand
ACAAGGAGTATCGTCGGCAGCGTCAGATGTGTATAAGAGACAGGAACTACTGCATGAAAATGTTTCTACGCTTAAACGCCATAGCTATAAAACGGTATTCACCGGTCAAGAAAGCTTTTTACGCGACCATCGTATTAACGGCCAGGCCATATTACCGGGCGTAGTCTATCCGCAAATGGCATTAACCGCGCTGAACTTAGCCTTAGCCGATCAAGCCAATAGTCAGGGCATTGTGCAGTTTAGCAATATTACTTGGTTAACGCCGTATAGCGCGACGACTAACCCAGAACCGTTATTCACTGAAATTCAAAACGTCATCAGCGGTGGTTTTGGTTATAGCATCTCGTCTAAAACCTCAGAACCCATCATACACAGCCAGGGCCGGATTAAATTATTAACTGAAACACCGGCTATTGAGCCGGTGCCACTAGAAACCTTAATTAGTCAAGCGCAACACGAGTTACCCGGTGCGGCCTGTTATCAGCGTTTTAACGACAGTGGTATGGTGTATGGCGCGTCGCATCAAGCCATTACCACGCTTTATTTAAGCCAAGACTGGGTATTAGCGAGGCTACAAGCCAACCCAAACGATGCCAAAACTTGGCAGTTACCGCATGGTTTACTCGACTCAGCCTTGCAAGCCGGTATTGGTTTTGCCTTCATGGCTAACACTACTTCAGGCGCGGCGGCGTTACCGTTCGCGTTAACCGAATTAACGCTGTTCAAACCGTGTCCTGAGCAAGCATGGGCCTGGCTACGTTATCAACCCGCCTCTGTCAATGCCAAAATCAAACAGCTAGACATTGATATTTGCGATAACCATGGCGTGGTCTGTATTCGTTTACGCGGTTTACTGGCCCGCTCGCCAGACAAGACAAAAGCAGACATCACGGCGATAAAACCCGCGCCAGTAAACCAACCGGCAAGCTCTCTACAACAGCAAGCACAACAATGGCTAATTAACCTACTCGCTGCCACGATTAAGCAAACGCCTGAGCGGATTAAAGCCGATGCGCCGTTAGAAAAATACGGCATAGACTCCATTATGATTGTCGAGTTAACGCGGATTTTGGAAGGCTATTTTGGCACGTTATCGAAAACCTTATTTTTTGAGTACCAAACCTTAGCGGAACTGACCGATTATTTATTAAGCCAACATCGCGCACGCTTTCAAGCCCTGCTTAACACGCCACCTAGCCTCCCTAGGCTTAAACCAGTCGATAAAACGCAAGCGCTTAGCACACTCCCGCAACCTACACCAATACCCGCCAACACACCACCCAGCAGTTGTTTGGACATTGCTATCATAGGCTTAGCCGGGCGTTACCCAAAAGCATTAGACATTGACGAATATTGGCAGAATTTACGCACCGGACGCGATTGTATTAGCGAAATACCGCCCGAACGCTGGGCTTGGCAGAATTATTACAACGCTGACCGCAATCAACATCACGGTCACTACAGTAAATGGGGTGGTTTTATTGACGGCGTAGACCAATTCGATGCGCTGTTTTTTAATATCTCACCGCGCGAAGCCGAAGCTATTGACCCGCAAGAACGCTTGTTTTTACAACATGCCTGGTTAGCGCTTGAAGATGCTGGTTTAACGCCAACCGATTTACAACAACTGGTTAATAGCCAGCAACCAGAGCTACCGGCGCAAGTTGGCGTCTATGCGGGTGTCATGTATAGTGAATATCAATTGCTAAGCCTGAATCAGCCAGATACGGTCGCTAGCGCTAGCTATGCCAGTATCGCTAACCGGGTATCGTACTTTTTGAATTTACACGGGCCAAGTTTGACTGTAGACACCATGTGCTCTAGCTCGTTAACCGCCATTCATTTAGCCTGTCAGGATTTAGCTCAGGGACGTACCGACTTAGCGCTAGCGGGTGGTGTCAACGTCAGCGTGCATCCGAATAAATATTCCATGCTAAGCCGAGGCCAGTTCATCTCAAGTTTAGGTCAATGCCAAAGTTTTGGCGTTGGCGGCGATGGTTATATTCCGGGTGAAGGCGTAGGCGTGGTGGTGTTAAAGCGGTTAGCCGATGCTGAACGCGATGGCGATAACATTTATGGCGTGATTAAAGGCTCGGCGCTAAATCACGGTGGTAAAACCAATGGCTATAGCGTACCTAATCCTAAAGCACAAACCGCTGTGATTCGACAAGCCATGCGGCAAGCACAGGTTAAAGCGGATGCGATAAGTTATATCGAGGCGCATGGAACCGGCACAGCACTCGGCGACCCTATTGAAATCACCGGTTTAACAAAAGCGTTTCAACAAGACGGTGTTACTAACTCTTGCCGTATCGGCTCTGCCAAATCTAATATCGGGCATTGTGAATCCGCCGCCGGTATTGCGGGCTTAACTAAAGTGTTATTACAGCTTAAACACCATGAAATCGCACCCTCGCTACATGCAGAAACCTTAAACCCTAACATAGATTTTGCGGCAACGCCGTTTATCGTCAATCAACAATTAACGGCATGGGAAAAACCCGTCGTTAACGGCGCAACCTTACCGCGTATCGCTGGCCTGTCGTCGTTTGGCGCGGGTGGTGCTAATGCGCATATTATTATTGCCGAATACGAGGCTGAACAGGCCGCAGTCCCTCTTTCTGTCGCTACGCCTCAGCTCATCGTGTTATCGGCAAACACTGCAGCGCAACGGGCTGCCTATGCACAAAATCTACTGATTTGGTTAGACAATAACGCTAACAACACTGCTTTAACCTTGACTAATCTCGCTTATAGTTTAAGCACAGGCCGTATGGCTATGCCTAAACGCTTAGCCATCATCGCTCAGGATTTAACCAGTTTACGCCAGCAGCTACGCGATTTTCTAGCCCAACCCGAGCAACACCAACCAGCACTAGGTATTTATCTCGGTGTAGACCATGACATAGAAACCGTTGCCCATGAACAGCTCAACACTTGGTTTAACACTAACGAACTCGCCTTACTGGCGGATTATTGGCGACAAGGCGGTGTTATCGCCTGGCGTGAACTGTATTCAAGCAAACGCCTAACCCGGTTGAATGTACCGACGTATCCGTTTGCCAACGAACGCCATTGGTTAAGCATCACTCAATCAACGCCCGACAACACGTCTATGCTTAGCGAACACGGTTTACTGTTGCTCACCCCGCTATGGCAAGCAATAGAACTGAATAACGCTAGCCCCGTACAAACTTATTCTGCTCGCCTATTTGTCACCGTAGGCATCACCGTAGACCTTGCTGATAGCATTGAGCTAAGCAGCGATAACACCGATTTAGCAGAAAGCTATCAACAAACACTGCTGGTCTTATCGACCCAGTTAAAAACCTTGCTGAAACAAAACCCTAACGGCCAACTGCTATGCCAAGTGCTAATACTGTCTCTTATACACATCTGACGCTGCCGACGA
>CAWUNX010000403.1:0-3421 GCA_963923905.1 uncultured Methylocucumis sp. | reverse complement strand
ACACAAGGAGTATCGTCGGCAGCGTCAGATGTGTATAAGAGACAGCAGCTATTTTAGCGGGCTTTATTTGGATTTGTTTAGAACATCAATACGACATCGACGTGATTAAATATTTTGCTATTGCACTAAGCGTTACCACTGGCTTATTAATGGTTAGCAATTTTCGCTACTCTAGTTTTAAACAAATCGATTTAAAAAAACGCGTGCCGTTTATTGTTGCCATCGCGATTATGCTAACCATTGCCTTTGTCATGGCACAACCGCAAACCATGTTGTTTCTGGTATTCCTAGGCTATGCCGTATCCGGACCTTTAATTACCTTAACCCAGCGTAAACGCATCTTATCAGAACGTAAAAATTAACCCGATTTACTCGTAGGGTCTGCCACAATAGGGATTAGCAGTTTAAACAATGCACCTTGCTGGCAGGCCAATACGTCAAGTTGTCCACCGTAGGCTTTTAACACCGACAAGCAAATCGATAACCCTAAGCCGGCGCTACCTTGATTACGCTTCGTGGTAAAAAAAGGCGTAAAAATTTTATCCCGATTCGCGTCTGAGATACCGCTACCGTTATCCTGTAACGCTATCGATAACTGAGTGCTTTTACCGTTAGCACGAATCTCAATACTATTCGCACCGTTTTGTAAGCTATTCTCGAATAGATTAACCAACACCATTTCCAATGCGTCGGGTGCGATGGCTAACGGCGTGCGCGGTAGTTCATAGGCTTTTAACTCAAGGCCACGAGCCTTTAAGCGAGGCGTAAGCATCGCTAATAACTCTGAAAGTAAACAGGTTTGACGACTAGGCTCTAAGGCATCAGCACGGGCTAACTCTAATAAACGATGCACTAATTGTTTTAACCGTTGGGTATCAGCTAGCGCATTGGCCATAAAACGCTGCTTATCTGACTCTGGCATAGAATCAGCATGTTCTTGGATGAGTTCTAATGCGCCTTGTATCGCGGTTAACGGCGTTTTGAATTCATGCGAGACATGAGTAGCAAAGCGACGAATATAATCCCCCCGCTCGACTAACGCTTTCGACATCTCGGCAAAGCTGCTAGAAAGCTGGTCAATTTCATAAGTCACCGGATTTTTTAACGGCTTTATCTGTTTTTGCTCGCCGTGTTTAATGCGCTCCGTTTGCGCTATCAATTCTCGTATTGGCCTGGAAATCGTCGCAGACACCAAAGTGCCTAACGCAAATACAATCGCTAACACGCTGCACGACACGAAAACCACGTTAGCTTTAACCTCATATAAATCGCGCAAAATATTATTCGGTGTACGAGACAGATAAATTACACCTTGCAGATAATGCTGTTCTAAACCAGCATCCTCTACAGCAGGAAGCGTTTCAATAATCGGATAAGCAATAAATGCGCGAATATTAGAGCCTCGACTCAATGAATACAGTGGCGGCGGTGGTTCATCAGAGAGTCGCTGCCGTATACGAGCACTATAAAATCCCCTCAACGCCTCTTGCACTTCCTCGACATGAGCCAACGACAAGCCCACTTCTTCTCGACCCGCAATCACTAAGCCCTGAGCGTCTAAGACACGCATACCCGTCAACATGACTTGTTGTGTGTCACGCAGCACAGGGGTCATAAGCTTAGCGACTTTTACACTTGTCGTATCAGGTTTTAGCAGGCAAAACTGTGCATCGGGACGTTTAGTCAAAATCGGGTTAATCAAACTGAGCATAGGCGGCACCGGTTTATACATGGACAAAGCTACCGGTGCCGTTGTTAATAAGCGCCCATAAGGTGTTTGAGGATGAGCTAAACTGCGCACGTTTTGCCTAAATGTCGCCGCTAATACTGCCGCTTGTGCGATTAATTCCTGTTCAGTTTGCCGAACTAAGCTATTTTCATAAATGCGAAAAAAATAAATGCTGCCTAATGGCAGCATTAAGACAGTTAACATCACCACAAATAAAATACTGCGTAAGCGTAGTAACGGCTTACGCGAACCCCATGCTAAGGATAAAAACACTGCCATGAATGCAAGCCTCAAACGGTAATCCGTCACTCATCAAAAAAAATATTTTTGTCAATTTCGGCAAATTAACGACTTATGCGTAAAATCTTGTCCCGTTATCTTAAGCGGAGAGTGTGAGTGTTTACTTGGTTAACTGAGCTGTCATCAAATTCTAGTCATTTTATGCCTCATGGCGCTTGTTATCTATGGCAACAATCTATCTTACTTTTACATGTAATCAGTGATGCGCTTATTGCATCTGCGTATTACTCAATTCCAGTCGCATTAGGCTATTTTGTTCATCGCCGTGCTGACTTGACCTATCGCTGGGTATTTGTGCTATTCGGCTGTTTTATCTTGCTTTGTGGCACCACACATCTGCTTAGCATTTGGACAATATGGTATCCCAACTATTGGCTTGCCGGTTGGGTTAAAGCAATTACTGCTCTAGCGTCTTGTATAACGGCTGTGTTAATTTGGCCGCTCATCCCTAAATTATTGTCATTGCCGAGCCCAGAAGCATTAGCGTCTAGCGAAGCCTACATGCGGGCGATATTTGATTGCACACCCGATAGTATTTTAATTACCGATAATAAAGGCGTTATCTCGTTGGTCAATCACGAAGCTCAACATTTACTAGGCTACCAACATGATGAACTTATTGGCACAACCATCGATAACCTACTACCTGCACCCGCTAAAAACGCTTATGCCAGTTTACGGGCGCATTGTATCGATAACGCAACGATAGATTTAGAACCAATTACACAAACGTTTTCAGTATTAACTAAGTTCGGCCATGAAATCGAAGTTTCACTTAGATTGAGCATTATTAACACCAAACAAGGCTTATATTTTGCCTGTACGCTACGCGATATTACCCAAGAAAAACAAGCAGAAAAGGCGCTAAAAGCCAGCGAAGAGCGCTTTAGGCTTATGGCCAATGCCTCACCTACGATGATTTGGATTACTGATGCCTCAGGTAAATTCAGCTTTATCAATCAAACCTGGCTTAATTTCACCGGCATTAAACCCGCTGATGCGCTTAATTGGGATTGCCATCTGGCCTTAATCCACCTAGACGATCAAGCTCTGTTTATTAGCGCTTACGAGCATATTCGCTTTAGCCATCCCCAGCCCATTACTTTTGAATATAGAATGCGTAAACAGTCAAATGACTGGCGCTGGATTTTAGACCATGCCGTACCGTTACACGATAATAAAGGGGAATTTTGCGGTTATATAGGCTCAGCTATCGATATTACCGAGCGTAAACAAGTGCAGGCCCAGTTAATGCGCTTTGAAGCCATCGTTAATTCATCGGAAGATGCCATTATTGGTGAAACCTTGGATGGCACTGTGACTACCTGGAATAAAGGTGCTGAAGAGATCTTTGGCTACACAGCGGAAGAAACGATTGGATATGTATTAACT
>CAWUNX010000402.1:0-3430 GCA_963923905.1 uncultured Methylocucumis sp. | reverse complement strand
GTTTGTAGGGTGTTTAGTTTTCAACTATAAAATGGAGGTTTTCTATGCTTTCTTGGTTTCGCTTCATTACTATCGACCCGGTTCCATTAAGTCTAAAAGCAAAAGCAGTGTCGACGCTGGCATGTTTTACTGCCGTATTCTTAGCCGGCTGGGTAACAACATTGTTAACCGGAACACCGAACTCACCTGTACTGGTCGCATCGCTAGGAGCATCAGCGGTGATATTATTTTTTATTCCCAATAGTCCGCTAGCTCAGCCGTGGCCGTTAATCGGTGGACAAATTATCTCGGCATTAGTGGGTATGATATGCGCGCTAGCTATTCCGGACGTTGTGATTGCCGGAGCTTTTGCAGTAGGGAGTAGTGTCTTTGCTATGTTACTGCTGCGTTGCTTACATCCACCCGGTGCCGCAACGGCATTAACGCCGGTGACTGCGGGTAGTGCGGTGACGTCATTAGGTTTGGGCTTTGCTCTGGTTCCCGTGGCGATTAACATGTTGGTGTTATTCGGCTTAGCCGTCATCGTGCATCGTTGGTTATTAAACAACGCGTATCCGGTTGTTAACAAAAAAACCGATGCTGCGCAAAGCGTCAAACAGTCTACAACTCAGGGGTTGCCAAAAATAAGCGTATCAGAATCGGATTTACGTCAAGCATTAGCGCATAGCGATAAATTTTTAGATGTATCAGCTGCCGATTTAAGCCAGCTATTAAGCACGGTGCAATTACAGAACTACCAGCAAACCTATGGGCCTATGACGTGTGGCGATATTATGGTCAGGAATATTGCAACCCTAGAATATGGCTCAGAAGTTGAAGAAGCGTGGCAACTCATGCATAGCCAACATCTTAAAGCGGTGCCTGTCATTGATAAAGCTAGGCGTGTTATTGGCATCGTGACATGGAATGATTTTTTTAAATTTATCGATTTACAGCCTCAAGAGAAATTAATGGATAAATTTTTAGCGTTTGTGCGGCGCACACCTGATGTCGCAACCGATAAACCGGAAGCCGTCGGTCACATCATGACCCATCCCGTTAAAGTCTTAGCGGATACCACGCATATTGTTGAATTAATCCCTTTAATGGCAGAGCAAGGATTTAGGCAAATTCCAGTGGTTGATGCAGAAAAACGTTTGGCAGGTATGGTCTATCCTGCGCATTTGATTGCTGCGTTGTTTAAACAACGGTGAGGGAACTCAATTGAAGGATAAAGGTACACTTTACTATGGTGGAATTATTTAAGATGTTAATTTGTGCTTCCGTATTAACGGTTTAATCTGACTTTACGGCAACGGGTATCTTAAGAACTGTTTAACTGACATTCCGCACATAAAGCCTGTAACGATAAAAAGCGCAAAGTGAAAATTTACCTAGTTCACAAAAAACGGCATAATTATTGATAAAACTCACAAAGCCTTGTAGGCATCCACTAGCTCCATAAAAGGAATAAAACCATGCCGAAAATAACGCTAGCTTTACTGCTCATGGTTTTCACAGGACTGTCCAATAGTGTCCATGCGGAAACCACTCATGCCACCGGTTTTATCGCTGATGCACCGGAAAAATACGCGAATATGCCCAAAGTGCCGCGTTATCGGCATTATCTACCTGAGTCCTGGGACTTATCACACTGATTTCCCACACCGGGCGATCAAGGTCAACAAAGCTCGTGTACCGCATGGGCGACAGCCTATGCCGCACGGTCTTATCACGAGGCCAACCGCCATCGTCAAAAACCCAACTCATCAGAACAACTGTTTAGCCCGGCTTTCATTTACAACCAACTGGCTAACGGTGATTGCGATCAAGGTACTAGCCTCTCAGATGCGCTTGAACTCATGGAAAACAAAGGCGTTGCCAGTTTGTCAGTGTTCCCGTATAGCGCCAAAACCTGTCAGCGTTTACCCGATACGACAGTATTAAAGCACGCCGATGCGTTTAAGATTAATGGTTGGAAATCGTTAAATCTAAAGCAATTAGATGATGTAAAAAGCCAGCTCTATCACGGTCATCCGGTGATATTTGGCATGTATCTGTCCAAAAGCTTCGATAAACTCAAAGGGCAGCGGATTTATGATGACATAGCAACAGAACGCGTAGGCGGTCATGCGATGGTGTTAGTCGGTTATGACGAACGCAAGCAAGCCTTTAAACTGATAAATTCATGGGGCACGGGTTGGGGCGATCAAGGCTATGGCTGGGTATCCTATCAAGCGTTTCAAGCGTTAACTCCGAATGCCTATGTCATGCAATTAGAGCAGGCCCCTAAACCAGTGCCACAACAAGACGCGCTCATTGATAACCCACCCATACCTAAGCCTGTACCCGAACCTAAACCAGCGCCCGCGCCTAAGCCCGTACCTGAGCCTAAACCAACGCCCGAGCCTGTACCAGAACCCAAGCCAGATCCAACGCCTGTTCCTAAACCAGAGCCAGAGATAACCCCACTGACCCACCAGCAAATCCAGGCCTGGCTTAATAACCTGCCATGTGCCGACCTAAACAGCACTTTAGGCACTGATGGTCAAGTTCGCATCACAGGCTACATTGGTAATCCTGATGACTTAACCGAAATCACTCAAGCCCTGACGCAACAAGGCCTAAGCGTTAAACAAGACAGCGTCATTCGGCCTTGGCCACAATGCGAAGCCCTTAAAACCTTACAAGCAGACTTGCAAACCCCCCAAGGTCTAGCATTAACCACATCAGCCGACGAAAAAGGCGAGCTTGAACAAGGCCAAAAGCTCATCATAGAAGTAAAGACGCCGGCATTCCCAAGCTACTTATATTTAATCTATGTGCAAGCCAATGGCGATGCCGTGTATTTACAGCAACCACAGATCCCGTTTGCAAAGCCGTTAAATCCTGATACCACGATGCGTTATGGCGATGGGCACGATGGCAGTGCCGAATTTACTATTACCCCACCGTTAGGGCCTGAATTAATCGTCGCAGTGGCCTCTGCAAGTCCATTATTTAACGAAGCCTTACCGCAACAAGAAACCGAGCGCGAATTTCTTACCCGTTTTCGCCGCGCGTTCTTAGTAAAACCCGATGCAAAAGCCCAAGCACGCATCGTTGCCGCTGCGCTTGTGACGTTAACAACCCGCGCCAAACCTTAAGGAGACATAATCCCATGCGTATTGCTCGTTTAATAGCTTTTATCTATGCTTTCTTAGCTATCCCAACCGCGCTTGCACAACCTGAAATACCGAGTGTTTCTGAACTCATTCAGCAATTAAAACCGTCTGCCAACCCCGATGACGGCAAAGGCGTCAGCATCAGTGGCGGTACAAGTGGACAACAAAACCCGCCTAGCATCGATTTACAAGTGCAATTTGACTATAACTCGGATCATCTCACAACCGACGCCCTGTAGTGGTCAAGTTTTTTCGGACACTAAGATAGGTTGTCGTTTAGTAGTATT
>CAWUNX010000401.1:0-3440 GCA_963923905.1 uncultured Methylocucumis sp. | reverse complement strand
CACCCTTCTTAAATTTTAAGACTGGGGGTTTTAAATTTCGGAAATAGCCTTAGCAAATACTACTTACGATGATGTTAAAGATACAATTTTATGGATAATTGCATTTTATGGCACTTGTAGCGGCAAATTAAATTCTATCGACCCCAATATTTTAAAATCGAAGATTAACTGCTTCCAAAGAGACTGGCATGATCGACACTTTGTAATCAAATTAACAAAACTTAATCCTGAACTATTAATTGAATTTATCGAGTTTTACGATTGTTTCGGGCAATTACCGAAATTATTATTTACACAACAGAATTGGAAAATTGAAAACGTCCCTCTCAAACAAATCTTAATGGCTTTTGCCGAGAATTCAAAAAAACTAGGCTTGCTACGGTTATCAGGATTTTGGTGTGCGGCTGGTCGGCAAGCAAACATTGACCCAACAGTTTTATATCCGCTTGTGAAATTCCAAGAACCAAAATATCGGCTTGCAGCAATATTAGTGCGAATGTCACAAAGGGGGTTATTGCTTAGCGAAGCCGAACAAATGGTTGAGCAATTAGAATTTGTTACAGGCGAAAATTGCGAACCACAAGCCTTTGACATTTTAGTATGCGCTCTTGAAAACCACGCGAGAGAATCAGTAGCCTTAGAAATCGTATTAAGGAAACTGCTTGAAATTATCCCAGAGGATAAATGGCAGCTTCGCGCCAGAGCCGAAACTTTACGTCAAACCCTTTTACAAGCAAAACCGAGCGGTTTTAATGAGTCAAAACTCAATAACTTGAACTTACCCTTAATCAGTTTTTAAAGACCATAAGACGCGCTTAAGAATGCTGCCAAGGAACAAAGCCGCATCGTTCGCGTCGTTTTAAGCACATAGGTGGCGAGACACATAGCAGAACCTAGGACCCTCCGAATAGCCTACATGCAACCAACGGTTATTTATATCGGCTGACCCATTTACCTAATCGCTCTAACCTCAATCAACGTGCTGGCTTCGGCTTACGCTTATCCAAACATTTTCTATTACCCCGTTTATTCAATTTCAGTGATTTTAAATCACTAAACTCTAAACCAGGTTTACAATACCTAAGCCCTTACCAAACTCAATGCCGCGCCATGCAAGACAACTTAACCTCACAACGCTCAATTTTAACCGTTAGCCAGCTTAATCGAGCCAGTAACCGATTATTGACTAATCATTTTTTAACGGTGTTAGTCATAGGGGAAATCTCTAATCTTAGCCAGCCCTCTTCTGGGCATTATTATTTTTCGCTGAAAGACGAATTCGCCCAAGTGCGGTGTGCGCTGTTTAAAAATCAACTGCGCAAAGATTCGCTAAGACCTGAAAACGGCAAGCAAGTCATTGCTAGAGCGCAAGTAGGCTTATACGAGCCACGCGGCGATTTTCAATTAATCGTCGAAAGCATAGAAGATGCTGGTTTAGGGGTATTACAAAAAGCGTTTGAAGCGCTTAAACTGAAACTCAGCGCCGAAGGTTTATTTGCTGCTGAATATAAACAAGCGCTACCCGCCCTACCTCAAACTATAGGCGTGATTACGTCGCCAACAGGCGCGGCCATACGCGATATTGTCACGGTCTTAAAACGGCGTTATCCACTCGCTCACGTAATCATTTATCCGGTGGCCGTTCAAGGTGAGCAAGCCAAATATGAGATTAGCAACGCTTTAAACCAGGCTAATGCCAACCCGCTTTGCGATGTGTTAATTTTAGGTCGTGGTGGTGGTTCGCTAGAAGATTTATGGGCATTCAATGAAGAAATAGTCGCCCGCGCGATATTCGCCAGTCGTATTCCTATTATTTCGGCAGTAGGCCATGAAACTGATTTTACTATTGCTGATTTTGTCGCCGATGTTCGCGCACCTACACCTAGCGCTGCCGCCGAACATGTAAGTCCTGATCAACAACAATGGCTGCTGCATTATCAACGCTTAGAAGCCAGACTTTATCAACTGCTTAAACAGCGTTTATATCGCTATCATGAACAGATACATCATTTGCATAAACGGCTCGCCCCCCAACATCCTGGGCAAAAATTAGCCCGCAATATGCAACGTATAGACGAGTTAGAGTTAAGGCTTAACCACGTCATGCACACGCGTTTGCAAACTCGTCGTGCCAAACTTGCTACGCAACATGCCAAACTAAACCAACACAACCCTGGTGTCATTATTCAACAGCAAATACAGCATTTTGCTTTGCTAAAAATGAAGCTCGCCAGCACAGTGATACAGCGCTTAAAAGACTATGACAAACGGTTAACACAAGCCGCAGCGACATTACACGCGGTCAGTCCACTCGCCACGCTCAGCAGGGGGTATTCATTAACTTCGCTAGCCGATACTGGCGAATTGCTACACTCCACTGAACAACTTAGCGTTGGGCAATTGCTAGAAACGCGGTTAAGCCAAGGGCGTTGTATTAGTGAGGTAAAATCTGTTTACTGATTGCAAGAAAGCAGTCGGGTTACGCACTCCGCTATCGCTACAGGCTAACCCGACCTACCTTGAAAAAACAATAGACTAATTAGTCGCCCACTTTTAAGGTACCGCCGGCGCCTAAGCCGCCCTCAACTTCTTGGGCTTTATAGTTTTTCACTGACTGCACCATGCCGTTATAGGCATCGAAAAACGCTGCCGCTATCGATTGCCCTTCAGGGGTGCGGGTAAAGCTACTCATGCCCGCACCAAGTGCCCCGGCACCGCCTACGCCCAACAAACCACCCCAGCCACCAAGTGAGCTGCCTAAATTTGTCGTCGTCGAGCTACCTTCGGAAATAGCGACTTGCACCGTAGAGCGAATATCGGTCAACGTTAGCGCCACAATCGTTGTTTTAGTTTCAGAGGCTTTCGACACGGCGCCTGCTAATGCCCCGACTAAAGGACCGCCTGCTGCTGTGCCAATCGCGCCTAATAAACCACCACCCGCGCTCATGCTATCTCCTGCGGTGGTTTCATTTCCGACCACTACTTGCGGGTCTAATAAGTAATCCGCCGCAACGCGTTGGCCTTTATGTTGTTTAGAATTCGCCCGGTATTCACCCGAATTTCTTTGCTCATTGGTAATACGATCTAACAAATCTGATGTTCTTCTGTTGCCAATACCGGTAATCACAAAGCAATTTGATTGCTGTACTGCTAAGCGCAGTAATGGGTCAACCGTGGTTACACCTTGTGTGCCTTGGTAGCGACCATCATCAACCGCCAACGTGCCTAGTGGTTTTGAACAACGAATCAACGATTTATTAGCATCAACACTGGCAGAGCCACCGGCAGAACCTGATACTAAATTATTACCAGCACCCATTTGCACCGTCGATTGTTGCGGTGCGCAAGCACTTAATAACGCAGTAGCTAATAGTGCTGATGAAAAGCTAAGGCTATTTCCGAAATTTAAAACCCCCAGTCTTAAAATTTAAGAAGGGTGA
>CAWUNX010000400.1:0-3443 GCA_963923905.1 uncultured Methylocucumis sp. | reverse complement strand
TCATTCACCCTTCTTAAATTTTAAGACTGGGGGTTTTAAATTTCGGAAATAGCCATAGATAAAGCAATAGCGAATTTTGGTCTCATCATCGTGTTTGCGTGTTATTCCGCTTAGGTTTGGTATAGCGGCAGGTAAGCGCGTCGGTGTAACCGACCTGAAACACGTCTCCTCATAGTGGGGCTTACTTTTTATGATTAATGACGGTACGCGGCTTGTTTAGGCAATACGCTAAGTACTTAAGACGGTTTTGCTAGCCTATAAGCGCGTGGGTAGACAGTTAGGTTATTGTTTTGAAACTACTGTCAGCAATAACAATAGCAGAGTTAGAGGATAATGCTAGCTAATTTGTTTGCTTTTGAACGCCGTAGTCCATTCAATCTTCCGTGCCCATGGTATTTTTATGCTGTTCTAGCGCCATAGCCATAAGGCGCTAGAAGAGGTAAAGTAAACACTTTTCCTGTAAGTTGTTAAAAGAGTCAATCTTCGCCGTTGGCGCTTTAGCGGGTAATAAGTAACCGTTCAAAAGCTGTTTAACATTTTTAATTCACCATGAAGTTTATGAAGGACGCGAAGTATTCGATTGTCCTTCGTGAACTTCGTGTTCTTCGTGGTGAATTAAGAGAGATAAGTGTTTTGCATTTATTCTGAGCCTAACCACGCCCGCGCCAGCGTTTCTTGCTCAGCGCTGAAATATTGAATCGAAAATGGTAATAAACCATGCAGAAAAAACAGTAACGCGCTTTCTTGCCATTTCAATTCACCTACGATAGCCATTTTTAACAAGTGTTGTTGAATAAATTCGTCGTCGTGGTCGTCTTCCCAGCTGGCAAAGTGATCGATGCCGCGAAAACCAGGCTCAATGACGATTAATAGCCGAATCATGCCTACTCGCTGAATATAAGCTATCACTTGTTGTTTTATCGCATCGGCTTCTGGGCGTGTGAGTTCATCTGTGCCATGAATGACGACAAGATTATCGGCTTCAATGGTTAAAGTTAAAGCCATATTAAACCTTGGATGTTTGTTGATTAAACACAGCCGCTGGGAACTGCATGGTCATGCAATGCAAGCTGCCATATTGATGCACGATGGGGCGGCAAGGTGTTGCAATAATCTTACGGTCGGGAAAGCATTCCGCTAAGCGTGTTAATGCAACTTCATCGTTAGGGTCTTGATAAACCGGTATCATGACGGCGTTATTAATCAATAAGAAATTGGCATAGTTCGCTGGTAAACGGCGTCCATCTGGGTCATAAATCGGTTTAGGCATAGGCAGTGGCACTAGTTTATACGCTTGGCCTTGCTCTGTGCGTAAGTCGTGTAATTGCGCCGCCATTGTTTTTAAGCTGGCATAATGGTCGTCTTCTTCGTCATCACAACTGGTATAGGCAATCGTATCGACGCTGCAAAACCGTGCTAAGGTGTCGATATGCGCGTCGGTGTCGTCACCGCTTAGGTTAGGTTGGTCCAGCCATAACACGCGGGTTGCACCTAACGTGCGCAATAACAGTTGTTCGATTTCGGCTTGTTGATAACGCGGATTGCGGTTGGGGTTTAACAAGCATTGTTTCGTGGTTAATATCGTACCTGTGCCATCGCTTTCAACGCTACCGCCTTCTAAAACAAAATCGTAGTGTTGATGGGCTATACCTTGAAACAGCGGTGACGCTAATAAGCGTTGATTTAAGCCATTGTCTAAATCATGAGCGTATTTGCCACCCCAGCCGTTAAAACGGAAATTGCATAATCGAGTGATGCCGTCTTCTTCAACCGTTAAAAATACCGTGTCGCGTACCCAAATATCGTTAATGTCAGCGTGTACAAAGTGGATATTAGCGTTCTCGCCAATGTATTGTTCAATATGTCGTTGATGCGCATCGTCTTTAGCGACAATGATTAAGCATTGATGCTTGGCAATGGTTTGGGCGATAAAACGATAAGCCTGTTCAACGTCGCTTAAATATCGGCTAAAGTCGCCGTCTGCGTTAGGCCAAGCGATTAAGACAGCAGATTGAGATTCCCATTCGGCTGGAAAACGAGTCATTAGGTTTTTCCTGTAGTTGATTAATGCGTAGAGTCAGATTCGGCTAGCGCCAGCATCTCACGGGCATGGGCTAGTGTGTTTTCAGTAATCGTGACACCGCCTAACATGCGTGCGGTTTCTTCTACGCGCTCGTCAGGCGTGAGCAAACGGACACTAGAAGACGTTATATCGGTGTCTTGGTTTTTTTTGACATATAAATGATGATGCGCTTGGGCGGCCACTTGCGCTAAATGCGTGACGCAGAGGATTTGCCGGTTTTGGCTTAAACGGCGTAGCTTTTGGCCGACGATTTCGGCAATACCGCCGCCTATGCCGGTATCGACTTCATCAAAAATCATCGTTGGCGTGGTTTTATCGCTGCCGGTAATGACTTGTATCGCTAAGCTAATCCTAGACAATTCACCGCCGGATGCGACTTTTGCTAATGGCTTAGCCGGTAAACCTGGGTTAGCGCTGACTAAAAATACGATATGGTCTTTGCCGTTTAAACGCGGTTGCGGATGTTCCTGCGCAGTGATTTGCACAGTAAATTCGCCTTGCGGCATACCCAGTTCTTTAATTTCTAAGGTTATCTGCTCAGCTAAGCGTTGTGCCTCTGTCTGTCGACGTTGGCGTAGCTCTAAGGCGAGTTCTTGATAATGCTTAAGCCAAGTTTCGACCTCGTGAGCCAGTTCAATCATGCGTTCACTACTGGTGGTAATCGCAGTGAGTTCATGTTCTAAACTCGCTAGGTGCGCGGGTAGTTGCTCAGGGTTGACATGATGCTTACGACTTAAGCTGTGAATCAAGCCTAATTGTTGTTCTAAGGCCTCTAAGCGGGCTGGGTCGGCTTCTTCGTTATCTAAATAACGGCGTAGGGCTTGTACAGCCTCTTCGGTTTGGATTTGCGCATCAGTTAGTAAATTCGCAATTTCAGCCAATTCGGGGACCAGCTTGGTTAATTGTGTGAGTTCGTTAATGCTTAGGTTTAATAAGTCATTGACTGAGTGGGGTTGCTCATAAAGCCTATCCACTATCGCTTGTCCGGTCGCTAAAATTTCCCCAAGATTGGCTATCTTGTCGTGCTCATCCGATAACGCTTGATAATCAAACTGCGCCAAGTCTAATTGTTGTAATTCATCGATTTGATAACGGAGAAATTCTTCTCTAACCGTTTGGTCATGTTCGCTTTTACGCAACAGTGCGAGTTCTTTATCGGCTTTTTGCCAACGTTTATAACAATCGTTTAACCGCTCAAGCAAGCTATGGTTATTAGCAAACGCATCGAGTAATCGGCGTTGCTCGTCGCTGTTTAATAAACTTAAATGTGCATGTTGGCCTTGGATTTCGACCAGTTTTTCGCTGCGTTCTTGCAACGTTTGCAGATTGACTGGCGTGTTATTGATATAAGCTTTAGAGC
>CAWUNX010000399.1:0-3446 GCA_963923905.1 uncultured Methylocucumis sp. | reverse complement strand
CGGTTGATTTTCATGCTATTACTATAGCGGTTTTTGGTCGGGCTGAGTAGTTACAAAAAACAACAGTTAATAATCGAAAAACACACCGATTTATGTGTAACTCGTTACAACTAAGAAGGTGTCTACTTTACGTTAGCCATTTAAAATATGGAAAAAATAGCCCTCTTTAATGCTCAAAAATTAGAAGCCGCATGTAGAATTCTCGCTGATACAGAACGTGGGCTTACAGGGACAGAAATCGGATACATATTGGGCGATTGTAAAATTAAGGATGTTTCGCCAAGCATGACAAAATGGAAAAGATTATTTAACGCTTTACTTGCAGTTCAAAACAAGCATCAAGTAGGAAATCATTTAGTAATGTTTATTAATCGAGCACTTGACCCAGTGAAGTATGCGCGAAACAAAGAAGCATTTGAATGGCGTAGAAGCGAATTAAACGTTGTTTTGGCCTTTTCGGGTTTTAGCGTAAGAGAAGATGGCAAGGTAATTCGCACACCTTATGAAACTACCCTAAAAGGTGCAAGAGCTAGAGCAGCAGGAGCACTTCGATCAACATTAGAAGATAGAGGTGCACATTCTGAAGTTTTTAAATACTGCAAAGCAGAGTTGCTTGACGAAAATTACTTCCATGCTGTTCTCGAAGCCATCAAGGGAGTGGGTGAACGAATAAGGATGATGTCCGGTTTAACATCAGATGGAGCAGAGTTAGTAAACACCGCATTTTCAGTTAAAGCCCCAATATTAGCTTTAAATGAACTTGTTACAGAAACAGAACTAAGTGAACAAAAAGGGTTTAGTAATATATTGGTAGGCTTATTCGGGGCAATTCGTAATCCAACTGCACATGCTCCAAAATTGGTTTGGTCAATGACGGAGCAAGATGCTTTAGATATATTTTCTATGGTGTCATTTGTCCATAGAAAATTAGATAATGCAAAAAAACTTTGAAAAATGAGGATCATAGGATGCGCTGACGTAAGGAAGCGCATCGCTCGCGATTAATGCGTCTCGTATCGTCGGGTCTTAAATTCAGAATTGCAGGGTTATTGCGCCCTTGCTAGGTAGCATTGGAGAGCACAGAAAATCAATTGAAATGCCTTGTCAAAACACGGTTGTGAGCTACTAAGGGAAGGAGGCCGACATTCCATATGGAAGAACAAGCATACTGGAGAAATGACTGCGATTCCACGCCACAATGAAATAAAGGAGTTTATGGCACGGAAAATTTGTAAAGACCTTGGCATTGCTGAGCCATAATAGCCGCGATAGACATTTTTTATCAGACAACCGTGGTCGCTATCGCCCTACTCCCTTAGCTCTACGTTATGTATCTAAAGATAACCTAAATTCAACACGAGTAAGATACAATGGAGCGCAGCCAGTAAAAACCGCAAGTTGACAGAACACCGCTCGCTGATACCTTTAGCGTACTAAGTCAACATAACTCTATCGCGCTGGCACAAACGCTAGACTATCCGCCTTACAGGGAATCTTATGGAATTACTCGATTTATCACGGCAAGCCATTTTGGCGCCGGTAGGACTTTTAGACAGTGATGTTGAAAAAATTATGAGCAGCTTACTGAGTTCACCGGTCGATGCTGCCGATATTTACTTTCAAGCGACCCACTCAGAGTCCTGGGTTATGGAATCTGGCATTATAAAAGAAGGCAGCCACAGTATCGAGCAAGGCGCCGGAATACGAGCAGTATTAGGGGAAAAAACCGGCTTTGCCTATAGTGACCGTATCGAATTACCGGTATTAATGGAAGCGGCGCACAACGTCAAAGCGATATTACGGCAAGGTCAAGATAACCAGGTTAAATTAACCACGCAACGCAATCAAAACTGTTTTTATCCGGTCAACAATCCAATTAAATCGCTAAGCGACTCTGGCAAAATCGATTTATTAAAACAGGTAGAAAATCATACCCGCCAACTCGACCCACGTATCGAAGAAGTGATTGTGAGCTTATCGAGTTCCCATGAACATATTTTAGTCGCCGACCAAACAGGCCATTTAGTCGCTGATGTTAGACCTTTAGTGCGCATGAATGTCACGGTCATTGTCTCGGAAAATGGTAAACGCGAACAAGGCAGCATGGGCGGTGGTGGACGTACCGATTATAACTATTTCTTAGAACAGGAACGTGGCTTAAATTATGGTCGAGAAGCGGTGCGGCAAGCGTTAGTTAACCTATCAGCAGGACCCGCCCCTGCTGGAACCATGCCGGTAGTATTAGGCCCTGGCTGGCCAGGTATTTTATTGCATGAAGCCATAGGCCACGGCTTAGAAGGCGATTTTAATCGTAAAGGCACATCAGCGTTTAGTGGGCGCATTGGCGAGCGAGTGGCCTCAAGCTTATGTACCATCGTCGATGACGGCGCGCTACCCGGACGGCGTGGTTCGCTTAGCATAGACGATGAAGGGACGCCTACCCAGCAAACGGTATTGATTGAAAACGGCATCTTAAAAGCATATATGCAAGACAAATTAAATGCCCGTTTAATGGGCGTTGCTCCGACTGGCAATGGTCGACGCGAATCCTACTCCAGTTTGCCTATGCCACGCATGACCAACACCTATATGCTGCCAGGCCATCATGACCCGGACGAAATGATTGCATCGGTCAGCAAGGGTTTATATGCAAAAAACTTTGCCGGTGGTCAAGTCGATATAACGTCCGGGAAATTTGTCTTTACCGCCAGCGAAGCCTATTTAATTGAAAATGGCAAAATCACCCGTCCCGTCAAAGGCGCAACGCTTATTGGCAATGGACCCGATGTGCTGACCAAAGTATCTATGGTCGGTAATGATTTAGAGCTAGACTCAGGTGTGGGTACTTGCGGTAAAGATGGTCAAAGCGTACCGGTTGGCGTCGGTCAGCCTAGCTTAAAAATTGATGCATTAACGGTAGGTGGTACACATTTTTAAATATAAACTCTCATCACTGCAACAAAGGTCAAACTAGGCCTTTGCCCACCGATCACCATCTTGTCGCCATTAACGATAATGCTATGTAAGTGAGCAAAAGTTTTTTAACCAAATGAAAAACACTGACCTCTCTTAATTCACCACGAAGAACACGAAGCTCACGAAGGACAATGGAAAACTTCGTGGTTCTTCGTGGTGAATTAAAAATGTCAAACAACTTTTGAACGGTTACTTACCGGCAAGATGTTAACCATGACATAGTTGCTAGAACACTCCTCAACTGATAAACTCAGTTGTAGCCACACTATCAGCCAAAATCAACCTAGCACATCTTCTTTCATAACGCCCAAGCGCTATCACTGCTAGCCATAAGCTGACTTTGTGACTCAACCCGTCTCACTGGCATTTGGAGTCATATCATGAAAAGCCTACCACTCGCTAAACTAGGTTCTATTCCAATACCGTTCGGCATGATTACTGAGTGGCATTAATAATTTCAACCACACGAG
>CAWUNX010000398.1:0-3467 GCA_963923905.1 uncultured Methylocucumis sp. | reverse complement strand
TTTAATGAGTTAGCTCAAGATACCTTAGTCGAATTTTATCAAGACGCGACCGATATTCCCGAACTACGCGCGACGGCAGAAAATTTAGAACATGATGTTAGGAATCTAAGACTTGCGTTTGGCGTAGAACTTAAGCGCGGCGACTGGCAAGAGCTTGTGAAAAATAAAGCCGTCATGGACGCTCTACATAACTTACAAACAAGTTTACAGTTGTTAACAGAACAATTAAAAATCGCTTCAATCAAAAGCAAAAACTTAGATCTGTGCTTTAAGCGCGCTGAAGAGTTATCCGAGCAACTACAAGCAATTTTGACTCAGCAAGACAGCAAATGGATACGTTGGTATGAAGTGCATAGGCAAAGCTTTACCTTAAATCGAACTCCATTAACCATTACTAACGAATTTCAGCAATTCATGCTGCTACATAAAGCGAGCTGGATTTTTACCTCTGCGACATTAAGCGTAGCAAATAGCTTCGAACATTTTGCCAGCCAATTAGGTTTAACCGACATTGCCGGTTCTAGCTGGACTAGTCCGTTTGATTATGCCAATCAATCCCTGTTTTATCATCCTAAAGGCTTGCCTCATCCTAACGATCCGAACTTTATCCCGCTAATTTTAGAGTTCGTCATCCCAGTATTAGAAGCCAGCCAGGGGCGTGCATTTTTCTTATTCACTAGCCATAAAGCCTTAAAACAAGCCGAGTCGCTATTAAAAAACCGAATTGATTATCCATTATTAGTACAAGGCAGCAAACCTAAAGGCTTATTATTGGAACAGTTTAAAAAATCCGGTAATGCCGTGTTATTAGGCACCGCTAGTTTTTGGGAAGGCGTCGACGTACGCGGTGAAGCGTTATCGTGCGTGATTATCGATAAATTACCGTTCTCATCGCCTAGCGACCCGGTATTAAGAGCACGTTTAGACATAATGACTCAGCAAGGTAGAAATCCTTTTTTTGAATATCAAATCCCGGCTGCGGTGATTGCCTTAAGACAAGGCATAGGCAGATTAATCCGCGACGAACACGACAAAGGCGTATTAATGGTGTGCGACCCTAGACTTTTAAAACGTGCTTATGGTCAGCTATTTTTAGACAGCGTTCCGCCGATGAAACGAACCCGAGAACTTGCCGATGTACAAACGTTTTTTTCAGCATTAACTTAAGGATTCACGCATGAATTTATTAGCCGTTGACACCGCGACTGAAGCATGTTCCGTCGCGTTATCAGTAAACGGTCACCTTACCGAAAAATTCCAAGTCGTCGGTAATCGCCATAGCCAAATCGTATTGCCTCTTATCGACGATTTACTTAACGAAGTGGGCTTAACACCTAACCAGCTTAACGGCTTAGCGTTTGGCAGAGGGCCTGGCTCGTTTACTGGTGTGAGGATTGCCACAGGCGTAATTCAAGGCTTAGCATTTGGCTTAAATCTACCTGTCGTACCTGTTTCAAACCTTCAAGCCTTAGCGCAAGCCCATTTTGAGCAAAACAGTAACTGTAATATCGCTTTCGTAGCTGTCGATGCGCGTATGCAAGAAATTTATTGGGGTATATATCAGCGCAATAGTGATGGCTATGCTGAATTAATTGGCAAAGAAGCCGTGCTAGCTGCCAACGCTATTACCTTTCCCGAGATAAAAGGTGTAGGCTTAGGCTCGGCTTGGTTAAATTATGGCGAGATATTATCTAAGCGATTAGGCCAATATTTACAAGATATTGACGCACATTGTTTACCCCACGCCGCAACCATTGCAAAATTAGGTTTAAGAGGATTTGCTTTAAACCAACAAGTCCCCGTTGAACAGGCTATGCCTGTTTATTTACGCGATAAAGTTGCACTTAAAGAATGGGAGCGTTAATGCAAAGCCAAATCATCAAAGCTAAGCCAATGGAAGAATACTATTTTGACGAAGGCTGCTTTATTTTAGAGCTGTCAAATAGCTCAGCCGATCCTACCGTTTCAATCGCTAGAGCCACCGTAAAACCAGGCGTCACCACAAAATTACATTGCCTAACTGGCGTTATAGAGCGCTATGTCATCTTATCGGGATGCGGTTTAGTTGAAATAGCGGGGTTGCCCAAGCAAGAGTTAGCACCAGGTGATGTGGTAGTTATTCCGCCAGAATACGCACAACGTATTAGCAACCAAAGCGATAGCGATTTAATCTTTTTAGCGATATGCACACCTCGCTTTACGCCTGAGTGTTATCTAAGCTTAGAATAGAGAAAAACAAAGACGATGGTTTGCCTAATTAAAACAAATGCCTAACGGCGTCTCGTTCCTCTTTTAGCTCCGCTTCAGAAATACGCATATACTGAAAACTAAACTCATTAACGTCCAACCCTTTAACAATGTTAACCATTTCATTTTCTATACAAACAGGGAAAGAATACACTAAATCGGCTTCAATTCCGTAACAACCATCGGACAATATTCCCATACTAGCCCAATCGCTATGTTCAGTACCAAAAGTCCAGACTCTCATTTGATCAATCGCAGCATTAGCCGCTGAACCTGCGCTTGATTGCCCGCGCGCTTTAATCACCTCAGCGCCTCGCTGTTGTATTGTTGGAATAAAGTCGCCAACAAACCAATCATGTTCAACTATCGCTAGTGCATCTTGTCCTTTCACTTTTGCATAATGCAAATCTGGATATTGAGTTGTAGAATGATTGCCCCAAATGGCAATATTTTTAACATCCGTAGGCAACACACCACATTTTTCGGCCAGATAGCTTAATGCACGATTATGATCTAACCGACTCATTGCTGAAAAATTTTCAGGCTTTAAATCAGGCGCATTTTTTATCGCAATTAACGTATTTGTATTTGCTGGATTACCTGTAACTAACACCTTAACATCACGACTAGCAACTTCATTTAATGCCTTGCCTTGTATAGCAAAAATTTCAGCATTAACGGTTAATAAATCCTTACGCTCCATGCCTGGTCCACGAGGTTTCGCGCCAATTAGAAATGCATAATCTACATTTTTAAACGCTATTAATGGATCATCCGTCATAATGATTTTATGTAGCAATGGTGAAGCACAATCATTTAATTCCATCACAACCCCTCCTAATACTCGCATTGCTGAAGGGATTTCTAGTAAGTGCAATACAATAGGCTGTTCAGGCCCTAATAATTGACCTGATACCAATCTAAATAGTAATGAGTAACTAATTTGTCCTGCGGCTCCAGTTACTGCAATATGTATTGGGGTTTTCATTGATATTCCTGTGTTATTATTTTTGAGCTGCCAATGCTTCGTTAAACTGTTTTTCAACTGGCTTAGTGATTTTAATACAATTTTACTCAAACATTATCGCTGTTTATGCTAATTAATAGTGTACTAAGTAAAAAAGAACAAACACTCATAGATTAGAGCTTAAAATAAGCCGCTAAGAGACATAAAAAAACCCGCAAATCCGTATAGGTATGCGGGTTTATTAAGAGGGTGC
>CAWUNX010000397.1:0-3472 GCA_963923905.1 uncultured Methylocucumis sp. | reverse complement strand
CGGTTGTTGTTTAACACCCGGCTGTACTTTTACCGATAACACAAGTTGTAAACCGGCATACACTAGAAAAACCACAATCACTAAACGCAGCCAAACCACTGGCAACTGCTCAGCAACCACAGCACCCACACCCGCACCTAGCATAATCATAGGCGCTAGTCGCCAGACTTTAAACCACAACACAGTCCCTAAACGATGATGCGCATAAACCGAAGACAGTGCCGTCAACACAATAGTTGCTAATGACGTTGCAACCGCTTGTAATAAGGACGACGACTCTGGAAAATGCTGTGAACTAAACACCATCACCAAACCCGGCACAATAATCAAACCACCACCGATACCAAACAAGCCCGCCAGCAAGCCAGCGACTAATCCAATAAGGCAGCAACTTAATACAATAATCAACATACACTCTTTTAAATCCGGTTAACAAAATATCTAGTCTTTATAATAAGCCGACGCAAATACAAACAACGAACACCTGCATTTAATCTAGCAAGTGTTCGTTATAACTGCAAAATCGTACCGCACAGATTTTTAATCAATAGGCATTCAAAGCGGTTTAGGCACTGTGCTTTATGGCATGACTTATTTGATGAGGCGCAACAATGTGTTGCCGAATCAACTCTCTCGCTTCAGCCGAGACCGCTTGTCGAGTTTTGCCCGCTGTAGCGACTAAGGGCAATAGCGTGATTGTAACGTCAATTTTATCGAGTGCTAACATTCTTAATAAATGCGGAACAAAAGCATCGTCGCCGACAAAAGGCGCTACATTTTTTGCACCTTCGCTGTATTGAATAGCGATAGGTTGGACAGGTATTTTAGTCAATAACGCAGGTTGAAATAACGAAGCGTGAAAATTTAATACGTCATCGCCAACCGTCGTGGTGCCCTCTGGAAAAATAAAGATGTTACTTTGCTGTTTCAATAACCAAACGATTTTTTCGGCAATCGCCATAATGTGACTTTTATCGCCACGACGAATAAAAATTGTTCCTGCTTTTTGCGCAATTAAGCCAATCACAGGCCAATTTAAAATATCGTTTTTAGCCACAAAATAACCAGGCAATAATTGACCAATGGCGACAATATCTAGCCATGAAATGTGATTACCTACCATTAAAACCGCATGTTTAGGTAACGCACCATCAATAGTGACATGTAGATTCAAGGCTCGACTAAATCCTTTAAACCAAGCTTGTTTAGACCGCCCTTGATAAATTCTCGCTTTATTAGCATTAAAAATAAAACCTAGTACCGGGTATATCATCACTGTCAGCACAAAACTGCCCGCGATACTCCCTATCACCAAGACTAACTTAAACAACAACCGTAGCTTCAATTTCATTCGCACACTGATAATTCTTCATATAATGTTTGCTATAGCGCTGTTCTACTTGCGCTAACGGCAATAACACAAACAAATCCATACAATTAAAATCTTTATCCCAACAGGGTTCACCGCATATTAACGCACCAAAACGCAAATACGCTTTTAATAACGGCGGAATACCTGATTCATCTCTATCGCACCGCAACGCCATAGGCACAGGTATTTTAGGCGTTACCTGTAAACTAGCCGGTGCGATATTTTTTGCATCAATATTTCTATATACCGCATCAATAGCAAAACCGCTTGGGCCTGGCGTAATACTGGCACAACCTAACAAATAATTAAACCCATTTGTTAACGCATATTCAACTAACGCCGACCATAACACGGTTAACACCGTACCACCGCGATAATCCGGTGCTACGCAAGTACGACCTATCTCCAGAAAACGACCAGGTAACGCCAGCACCTTATCTAAATTAAATTCTCCCTGTGAATAAAAACGCCCTAACACCTCAGCTTGTGGCTGAGTTAATAAGCGCGTATAACCCACTATCCTGCTATGTACATTATCATAGACAATTAAATGCTCACAATAGTCATCCACCTCGTCATAGTCTAGCCCGGCTGACTCAGATTTTAATTTTGCGCCCATTTCTTCGGCAAATACTCGATAACGTAATTTTTGCGCTTCGATAATTAAGTCCCTTGAATCGGCAATAAAACATTCCAGGCGCTTAGCTGTTTTAACAGGTAGTTCGGCAGTAGGATTTTTCATAGTTTTCCATGTTTTTCAAGATGTATAGCTAGACAGAATAGTTATGCAACGTGTCAGTTTAATGACGAATCTATTAAGGTTAAATGACAAAAGCCAATTAAAACAATCCCATAGAGTTAATTCACCAAAAACTTTACTAAACAGGCGAGCCGTATCGCTTATTAATAACTATTCAGATGTTCGGAAGTCATTACAGCAAGATGATAATTCGTTTATGCTATCCTCTTACTTAAACACCAAAACCAAGAGGTAAGCATGCTTTATAACCAAGATATCCTAGAAGAATTAAATATTTTAATGCGTTATAACCTAGATACAACGCTCACAGGCATAAAAATCCACCATTCTAGCGCGGATCCAACACTAATCGCAGCCGCACAACGTTTATACAATAAAGGCTTAATCACGCAAGCTGATGGTGGCTATTTAACACCTATGGGGCATGAAGCAGCTGAACAGGCGCAGATGTTATTAGGATTGCTAACACCGTTACCGTAACCAATAAAAAAGGCTTAACGAGAACCGTCAAGCCTTTTATCTTTACTTAGGCGGCAAGCTCTACAGCTAGACGCAATTTTTTCATGGCATTTTGTTCCAATTGCCTAATTCTTTCCGCCGATACATTATGACGCTCTGCTAATTCATGTAATGTCGCTTTTTTATCGGCTAACCAACGGCTAGCAAGAATATCTTGACTGCGCTCATCTAATTGAGCGATAGCCTCAGTTAACAATGTCTGTTCACGACCATCCCATTCCGCGTCTTCCAATAAGACAGCCGGATCTGTGCCATGTTGTTGCAAATAAGCAGACGGTGCAAACGTGCTATCATCGTCATTTTCATCCGTTGGTAAATCAAAAGACACATCTTTGCTGCTTAGACGTTTTTCCATTTCATAAACAGTGTCAACTTCAACGTCTAAATCCTTAGCGATTGCGCTCGCTTCGTCTCGTGTCAACCAGTTAATGTCACCCTTAGATTTGCGTAAATTAAAAAATAATTTACGCTGAGCCTTAGTTGTCGCAATCTTGACAATAGCCCAGTTTCTAATGACATATTCATGAATTTCAGCTTTTATCCAATGCACCGCAAAGCTGACTAAACGCACACCCATATCGGGGTCAAACCGTTTAACGGCTTTCATTAACCCGACGTTGCCTTCTTGGATAATGTCTGGCATAGATAAACCATAGCCACTATAGCCTCTTGCCACATGCACAACAAAGCGTAAATTAGTCATGACTAATTCGCGTGCAGCATCTAAGTCGCCGTAATTTCTGTAACGTAGGGTCAAATCGCGTTCTTGCTCGGCGGTTAGCTTGGGCATTTGCTTAACTAAATTTAAGCTGTCTCTTATA
>CAWUNX010000396.1:0-3483 GCA_963923905.1 uncultured Methylocucumis sp. | reverse complement strand
TTACGCTTTCAGTTGTTTGCTGAAAAACCGAATTCTTAAACGCGTGGAGTATATATTGAAAGTTTGGTCGACGCGGGGTTTACCAAATTAGATACTGACACCAACGACAGCTTATCGTTAGCCGAGTTTGTTGGTGACAAAACCGATAAAGCATTAAGCTTTGCCACTGAAATTTTTAACTTAGCCGATAGCGACAGCGACGATGCCTTAAGCGCTGATGAATTCTTAGCGATTGCACCAGATGCAAGCACGGGTGATATTATCCGTACCTTTGCAGCAATGGACAAAAACTATGATTTACTCGTTAGTTTAGATGAATACATCACTGGTGGTAGAGGTCAAAAACCTCAGCATTAAAATATATTTTGATGTATTACCGTATTATGATAAGTTACTAACCAATGGCCTAAAGGCCTGCTAATTTAACGGGCGTCTACAAAAGACTCCAAGATCCTACATATTTATACGAAAGGCTCCAAACTCTGACCTATTTATATGGGTAGGCGTCCGTTAACCTTCACCAAAACACCTAAATATTCCAAACTATTGTTTGCGACTAAAGCTCTTCACTCAGTTATTCTTCTTTCTGCTCGCTGGCATGTTATTGGTGGCGACTGCAATACTGCTATCCGTGCAACTGAGCTTCAAACAAGGCTTAAATACTTATATTGCTAAGCTAGAAAAAAATAAATGGCAAGGCTTTACCGAGTTATTAGCCAATCGCTACCAACGTCAAGCGAATTGGGATTTTATCCGCGATAATCCAGAACAGTGGTTTGCGTTAGTCGCTGAATTTGAGCGAAATGCTAAAACGTTTGAAGTACCAGCATTAATCGACACTCCAACACCTTCACATCATCATCCACATCTTGGCGCGCCTATGCCTCCGCCGCCAATACCTATTCACCCAAAAAATATCGACCGCCTTGTCGTACTAGATGCTGAGCTTGTACCCGTGATAGGACCACCCGACCCGGAAAATGTGGTAAGCCAACAATCAACTTTAGTCATACCGATTAAAGTTTCCGAACACCAGGTTGGGAGCTTGCTAATTTCTCCGCCATTAATTACTGATGAATTAGCCACTGCTTTTATCGAAAGCCAAGCACTAAACAATAGTGTTATTTTGTTTCTCGCCATAGGCTTGTCAATACCGATAGCCTTATCGATTACTAGACATCTGTTATCACCGCTTAGACGTGTCGCAGCCGGTGTTAAGGCCCTTGCGGACGGTCAATTGGATAGCGAAATTATTGCAAAAGGACATGACGAACTCGCTGATTTAGCACGAGATGTAAATTTTTTAGGCAAAACATTACGCAGCAGTGAAGCATCACGTAAACAATGGATTGCCGACATTTCTCATGAATTGCGTACGCCATTAGCCATTTTACTCGGTGAAATCGAAGCGCTACTTGATGGTGTGCGTAGCGTAACTCCGGACCGCCTGCATTCTTTACATAATGAGGTCATAGGTTTAGCCCGCTTAGTCGATGATTTATATCAATTATCTCTATCTGACTTAGGCGCTCTTGAATACCGCTTTGAACAATTCAATATTATCGAGTTATTAACCGCAAGTGTTATGACGTTTAGCCCACGCTTTGACAGTAAGCAGTTAACGCTACAATTAACCTTAAGCGAAAATGTTCACGACATTTTTATTAACGCCGATGCTTTGCGCCTAGAGCAAGCCATTGCTAACTTATTAGAAAACAGTTTCCGCTACACCTACAGTGGTGGTATTTGCATGATTTCGGTCGCTAAACAGGTTGATACGTTATTAATTGTCATTGAAGACAGCCCACCCGGTGTAGCCAACGTAGAATTAAAGCAATTATTTCAACGTTATCGCCGCATACACCAATACCGAAGCAATGGCGGCGCAGGATTAGGTTTAATGCTATGCCGTAATATTATTGAAGCTCATAATGGGCGCATTCACGCCAAGCGCTCTCAATTAGGTGGCGTTGCTATTTTGATAGAATTACCGCTAAGTATTGATTGAAAAGCTATGCAAAAAACCATTTTAATTGTCGAAGATGAGCCTAAACTCGCGCAACTGTTAATTGGTTATATGGAGAATGCTGGCTATATCGGAATTAGTATTAATCATGGTCATAGCGTAATACCATGGTTAAAACAGCAGAGCGCAGATTTAATCTTAATGGATGTCATGTTACCCGGTCGTGATGGCTTGCAATTATGCAGAGACATCAGACAATCTTCTGATGTGCCTATCTTTATCATATCGGCACGCGTAACAGAGCTAGACAGGCTTAAGGGTTTAGAATTAGGTGCGGACGATTATATCTGCAAACCTTATAGCCCCAGAGAAGTCGTTGCAAAAATCAAAGCGTTTTTCCGACGCGCCGATGGTTTATTAGCCGAATCTACTGAATCAGTAAAAACCTTTAGCGTCGATAAAACTCGCATGGAAATACGCTATCTAGGAAAATTACTCGACTTAACGCCTGGCGAATATAGATTGCTTGCGGCGTTATTAAACTTCCCTGGAAAAGTCTATAGCAGAGAAGCACTATTAAACTTCTTACACGAAGATAATAAGCACGTACTAAACCGCTCCGTCGATACCCATATCAAAAACATCAGGCGCAAATTACAAGAGATTTCAGGTGACACTGAAGACCTAATCGTGTCAGTGTATGGCGTTGGTTATAAATTAAATAACTACTGAAACGGTACACTTACGCCAATTAATTGGACGTTACCATTATATTTAGAACTAAATCAAACTTTTATTGCTTTATCGATATACTAACTTACTTAAATCCATAATATTATCTTTAAGAATCAATAATAATTAATCGGAAAATACACCGATTAGTGTGTAATCCATGACACCTAAAAAGGGGTCTATTTAATAGTTAGAAACTTCACGGAGAGATTGCAGTGTACTCTGATCGATATGAGCGTCAGCCGTGGCGCGATATTATGCAAGTATGTTTAAACGGACACGTTATTAACGATGGTTACCAAAAACATCCTCAGTACAATAAGGATTTCTGTACTACATGTGGTGAAAAAACAATAACTCAATGTAAAAAGTGTAACAATCAAATACCAGGAAAAATGCAAGATACTGGTGTTGCCGTAATTGGATTTGCACCGAGTGCCCCCGAATTTTGTCAGCACTGTGGAGAAAAATTTCCTTGGGCTCAGAAGAAGGAATCATCCTCTCAGTTGAGGAAAGAGAGGGAGACTATCGAAGAACTCCAAAATTTATTTTCAAAAATTCATCGAATCGCTAAAACCCTTAGGAAACGGCATGATAATCGTGCCACTCTCGATATTAATGACGAATATGATGTTCAAGACCTCCTTAACGCACTGCTCCAAATTTATTTTGATGATATTAGAACGGAGGAGTGGACACCGAGCTATGCGGGAAAATGCTCAAGGATAGATTTTGTAGTGGTCAAGTTTTTTCGGACACTAAGATAGGTTGTCGTTTAGTAGTAT
>CAWUNX010000395.1:0-3505 GCA_963923905.1 uncultured Methylocucumis sp. | reverse complement strand
GTTTACGCAAACGATTGTCAACGGTGAGCAAGTGGAAAAACCTGACCATTGGCTGCGAAACGGTTATATATGGGAAATCGAACGCTTAGAATACGCGATTCCGGTCAAATTTGGCGGTCATACCGAGGTACAAACTGATGAAGAAGGTAAACACCGGGTTTGTTGGTTAAATACCACTGATGTACTCGCCATTCCGTTTGATGTACCTGTACCCGGTTATCGCAATAATACTGTCAATACATTGCGTTTATGGAAAGCTGTCGCAACGGAAGAGTTTAATTTGGAAGAATTTAATGCCGGTGATTATGCCGAATCTGTAGCCGCTAAAATCACCGCTGAGCATATCACCATGGTGTTATACCCTAACGATGCGAATGAGAACGGCAAAGAACTTAGGCTTAGACAACAATATTTTCTCGCCTCGGCTAGCTTACAAGACGTGGTTTCGCACTGGGTTAAACTACATGGCCACGACTTTAGCCAATTCGCGAATAAAAGTTGCTTTCAGCTTAACGATACACATCCAAGCATTGCCATAGCTGAACTGATGCGTTTATTAATGGATTTACATGGCTTATCTTGGGATGAGGCTTGGCAAATTACCTATGAAACCATGGCGTATACTAACCACACCTTACTCCCCGAAGCACTGGAAAAATGGCCTGTGCCATTAATGCGACGCTTATTGCCACGCTTAATGGAAATTATTTTTGAAATTAATGCTCGCTTTTTATCGCAAGTTGCTGCGCATTGGCCAGGTGATAATGAGCGCTTGCGCAGAATGTCTATTATCGAAGAAGGCTCGGTGCAACAAGTGCGCATGGCTTATTTAGCCATTGTCGGTAGCTTTTCGGTTAACGGTGTAGCTCATTTGCACTCTAAGCTGTTACAACAAGGCTTATTTAAAGATTTTTACGACTTATGGCCGCAGAAATTCAATAACAAAACCAATGGTGTGACGCCTAGACGCTGGCTTGCAGGCTGCAACCCTGAATTGGCTCAGCTTATTACCGAAACCATTGGCGAACAATGGGTTACAGATTTATCAGAATTGAAGAAGCTAGCACCGTATGCCGATAATGCTGAGTTCAGAGCGCGTTGGCGTCAAATCAAACAAAACGCCAAACAACGCTTAATCGATTATAAGAAACAAGCTCATGAACCCGTCCATCTCGATATAGGGGCATTATTCGATGTACAAGTCAAGCGTATACACGAATATAAGCGCCAAACCCTTAATGTTCTACACGTCATTCATTTATACGACCGTATTAAACGAGGCGACACGCAAAATTGGACGCCAAGGTGTGTGTTAATCGGTGGCAAAGCCGCGCCAGGTTATTTTATGGCGAAGAAAATTATTAAATTGATTAATAATGTTGCGCATGTGATAAATTCAGACCCGGATACGCACGGCAAATTATCGTTGATTTTTTTAACCGATTATCGAGTATCCGCGATGGAAAAAATTTGCCCAGGCGCTGATTTATCCGAGCAAATATCCACTGCGGGTAAAGAAGCCTCAGGCACGGGTAACATGAAATTCATGATGAACGGCGCGATTACTATAGGTACGTTAGATGGTGCCAATATTGAAATTCGCGAGGAAGTGGGCGAGGAAAACTTTTTCTTATTTGGCTTAACCGAAGCGGAGATTGAAGTTAAACGAAGCCATTATGCTCCTCTGGCAATTATCAACGAAGACCAAGACTTACATCGAGTCATGCATTTATTAGAATCAGGCCATTTTAATCAATTCGAGCCAGGTATTTTTGATGCACTCATTGCCTCGTTAAAAAGTCCTGACGATCTGTGGATGACCATAGCCGATTTCAGAAGCTACCTAGACGCTCAACGACGCGTAGAACATGCTTATCAAAATACCGAATTATGGACAAAAATGAGTATTTTAAACTGTGCGAATAGCGGTAGATTTTCAACTGATAGAACAATTACTGAATACAACAATGACATTTGGAAATTACAATCTAAAGCCATTAAATTTCCTTATGGGTTAAAATTTACTTAAGCCACTCGCGCGTACCTGATGTTTCTGGATAGAGGGTAAGGCGTCGCTGCCATGTATTACATTTCCTGTTTAAATAACGACTGACATTTTGCGTGGTCAAGTTTGCGACTATATACTTCAAACGGTCACATTCGGTTTTTAGGTAGCTAGAGTACGTTGCACGTAGCGCACTACAGCAACTCAGAATACCGAAAATTTTACCGTTCAGAGTATATCTCTTGTAAGTTGGGTTACGGCTCGCCTAACCCAACCTACAATTAAAGCCCCGGCATGTTATTACTCTCTCGACACACTGGTTAATTATGGAAACAACCGATAAACTTCATACCGCGCAATTTTTGCAGCATCAATTACAGGAAGTGCTGACGTTGCTCGCAAAGCAAAGTTTAGAAAAATCCTTAGTCGATAGAGGCCCTGCCACCAAACACGAGCTTATCGAAGCCGTGTTGCATAAGCAGCATCAGACCCGATTACAAGAAAAATTTGCCGTTTTACACCCAGCCGATATTGCGTTTATTTTAGAATCGTTACCATTAGCTGAACGCAAAACCGTATGGGATGCGATTAAATCTGACTTAGACGGTCAAGTGTTACTGGAAGTGTCCGACGCTGTTAGGCAAACGCTGATTTCTGACATGGCGGAGGAAGAACTCGCCTCTGTTGCCAGTAATTTAGATGCGGATGAATTAGCCGATTTAGCCGCCGACTTGCCTAAGCGCGCGATGTTAAAAATCTTACGCTCGCTAAACTCCACTGAACGCACCCATTTAACCGCAATTTTGTCGTATCAAGACGATCAAGTCGGTGCGTTTATGGATTTCGGCATGATTACCATACGCGATGACATGAGCCTAGCCGCGATTTCAGCCTATATCCGCAAAATGGGCAAATTACCGAGTCATACTGATAAATTGTTTGTCGTGAATCAAGACAATGAAGTCAAAGGTATTTTGCCGCTACAACGCTTATTAACTCACCCGCCCCACCTTCAAGTCTCCGAGGTCATGGTTACAGACTTTATCGTGTTCCAAACCATACAAGACACCGCTGAAGCGGCGCGCGCTTTTGAGCGTTATGACTTAATTTCAGCCCCTGTGGTCGATGAGCAAGGCAAATTACAAGGTCGGTTATGCGTAGACAGTATCATTGATTTTATTCGGGAAAAAACCGATGAAGATATATTGACTCAAGCCGGTGTCACCGAAGAAGAAGATTTATTTGCTAGCGTGTGGAAAAGCGCTAAAAATCGCTGGGGTTGGCTATTGATTAATATTGTCACGGCATTTGTATCAACGCGAATCATTGGCATGTTTGAAAACGTCATTGTGCAGTTAGTCGCGTTAGCCTCGCTGATGCCGATTGTTGCCGCAATGGGCGGTAACACCGGTAATCAAACCAGTATGCTTATCATCCGCTCATTAGCTTTAGGGCAAATAACCCAAAGCCTGTCTCTTATACACATCTGACGCTGCCGAC
>CAWUNX010000394.1:0-3511 GCA_963923905.1 uncultured Methylocucumis sp. | reverse complement strand
AATTCTACAGTATACCCCTTTTTTGTTCAGCAATAGTTGCGCCGAACTGTATTGGCAAACCACATATTAAAAACGGAAATCATTGAACGAAAACAAGCGCAACAACGCTTAGTTTTAATCGACTTTGCACTCAACCACGTCCATGAAGCCGCTTATTTAATCGATGCCCAAGGAAATATTGTTTATGCGAATGACCAATGTTGTCAGATTTTAGGCTTAACACGTGATGAATTACTAAGCAAAGCGATTGACAAAATGGGGCATGGTTTCCCATTAAGCAATTTTCGCACTATCTGGTCAGAGCTGGTTTGCTCCGAGTATTTAACGTTTGAAGCCACATTTTCCAATACCAATCAACACACATTAGACCTAGAGGTTATCGCCAAATACTTTGTTTTCGAACAAAACGAATATGTACTGGCACTGGCACGCGACATTACCGAACGCAAAAAAAACCAACGCCAGCTACAACTATTAAATTACGCATTAAATCATGTGTCAGAAACTATTTTCTTACTTGGCGCTGATTCGGCAAAGTTCCTCTATGCGAATAACACAGCCACCGAATCCTTAGGCTATAGCCAAGAACAATGGCTAAACCAGTTGGATTTATTTGCTATCGACAAACACCTAACCCCCGCGCAATGGTCTGAACATTGGCATCATCTACAAAATGACCGGCGCATTATTTTTGAATCTGAATACACCACGCAAACTAACCAGTGTTTTCCAGTTGAAGTTACTGCCTGCTACTTTGAATACGACAACAAACCGTATTCGCTGTGTATTACGCGCGATATTTCCGAACGCAAACACGTACTCAGCCTATTACACAACCGCGAACAAGAGTTCCGCACGTTGATTGAACACTCACCCGATATTATCGCAAGGCTAAATCCAGCGCTTCAGTATACTTATGTTAATCCCGCATTACTAAACGCCTTCCGCTTAATGCCCACCGAGATACTACAGCGCCACCCGCTCGATGTTTTGCCCAATCACGGCTTCTCTCAACAATTTGTGCAAGCTTTAACCAGTGTGACTGAACACAAGGAAGAGCACTCCTGCGAACTGTTGGTCAATCCAGGTCATTACAGTCACCCAAAAACCTATTTATTCCGCTTTGTCCCTGAATATAACCAAACTGGTGACTTTGAATCCATTTTAGCCATAGGGCGTGATGTTTCAGCCCTGAAAGAAAGCGAGCGCAAATTACTCACATTAACTGAAAACATACCTGATATTGTCGCGCGGTTAGACCAAGAAGGCCGTTATGTCTATTTAAATTCAGCGATAGAAAAAGTGTTTGGCATCCCAGCGCAAAACTACTTAGGCAAAACCTTTGGCACTACCATCAGCCAAAGCGCTAAACCTGTAACGACTGAAGATGTGGCGCATGTAAAAGACTTACTGACCAGCGTGATTTGCACTGGAACACCTATAAGTACCGAATTTGTTTGGCGCACAGCTGAACAACATTACATTTTTGAATTTCGCTTTATCCCTGAGTTTGACGCACTAGGTATTACCACTAGTGTGTTAGCCATTGCCCGCGATATTACCGAACGCAAACATGCTGAAGAAGAACAACGCTTAACGGCAAGTGTGTTTGCCAATACCTCTGAAGGTATTGTTGTCACGGATAAAGACATGAAAATCCTCTATATCAACAAAGCATTTAGCCATATTACTGGATTTACGTCTGAAGAATTAATAGGTCAAACGTCAGATTTATTTAATATCGCACCCACATTATTAAGCAAAATCAACAAAAGCTTAAAAAAGAAAGGCCATTGGAGCGGTGAGATATGGAATCAACGCAAATCAGGCGAACAGTATCCACAACGTCTAACGATTTCAACGGTTTATACTGAACAAGGCAAAATTGCCAATTATGTCAGCATTGTTTCCGATATAACCGAATTAAAAAAACAAGAGCAACAATTAGAAACACTGGCCTACTATGACGCATTAACCGGCGTCGCTAATCGCGTGTTACTTAACGAAAAAATGCATGAAGCTATAGAAGATGCACAGCGCGAGGGGCTTTATGTCGCCGTTGCTTACTTTGATTTAGATGCGTTCAAGCCGGTAAACGACACGTTTGGCCATCAATCCGGCGACCACATTTTAATCCAGGTGACTAAACGGGTTAGCCAAGAATTACGCGCAGGTGATACGCTGGCTCGCTTAGGCGGTGATGAATTTGTTTTATTATTACCTGGGCTTAAAAAGAACACAAATTTTGAAAATTTGCTAACTCGGTTATTAGAAGCGATTTCTGCGCCTATATGGCTAGACAATCAAATGGTAACACTCACGGCTAGTTTTGGTGTCACGCTTTACCCCACCGATGATGCCGACCCGGACACTTTATTACGTCATGCGGATCAAGCGATGTATCAAGCCAAACAATTGGGTAAAAATCGCATACAGCTCTATGATACTGAGTTAGATAAACAAATCAGTCACACCCTGAAACAACAAGACCTTATCGCTCACGCGTTACAACAAACCGAATTTGAGTTGTATTATCAGCCCAAAATTAATCTCTCAACCATGCGCGTGGTCGGCGCTGAAGCCTTGATTCGCTGGCATAAGCCCAACCACGGGGTAATAAACCCGGCGGAATTTTTGCCTTTATTAGAAAAATCAGACCTTGCTGTTACGCTGGATCACTGGGTTATCAACAATGTATTACAGCAAATGGCGTGTTGGCAGAGCGATAACCTTATTATGCCTATTAGCATTAATTTATCGGCTCGCTCGCTGAGCTTTAGTAACTTTAATGAGTTACTCAACAAAGTACTAAACGACTATCCCAGCGTTAATCCAGAATGCTTAGAACTTGAAATTCTGGAAAACGAAGCCCTGCACGATTTAACCATATCCTCAGAAGTCATGCGCTCTTGTTTAGCACTAGGGGTTAAATTTGCGCTAGACGACTTTGGCACGGGTTACTCGTCACTGAGTTATTTACGGCATTTACCCGCACAAACGTTAAAAATTGACCAATCTTTTGTCCGTGACATGTTGCACGACGAAGAAGATGCCGCCATTGTGCAAGGCGTGATTGGCTTAGCTAATGCGTTTAAACGTGACGTCATTGCAGAAGGCGTAGAAACTAAAGAACATTGCCAACGCCTATTAAACATGGGTTGCACTACCGCACAAGGTTACTTCATCGCTAAACCAATGCCGGTTAGCGTATTCTGTGATTGGTTAAATCACTGGCATAAAGAACATCGGTGTTTATAGCCTTAGCCTACGCAGGTTAGACCCGATAGCAAACAGCCCTTTTGCTTATTCGGCACTTTCTCAGCGTGCCTATTGCGGTGCGCACGGCATAGCCAACGGCTAATTTCTCCATATAATTCATATATTCCAAATTTTTTCTTAATTTGTGACTCACTTATTACTTCTTGCGGCTCCAACATAAGCTATTGAATATCAATGACTTAAAAATAGGACAAAACTCCCTATTAAAGTGATAAATATCATAAAAAAACAA
>CAWUNX010000393.1:0-3521 GCA_963923905.1 uncultured Methylocucumis sp. | reverse complement strand
TCATTGGCAATAATGTCAATTGACGATGGGCGATCAGGTTTTTTTGCTTTTAATAATAATCCGGTCTCACCAGTTTCTTCTTCTTTAGCTTCGAGGTCGTATTGGCAAGCGGCAAGAAAGATGTCGACTATTTCATCGGGTACTATAATCGAGAAGCCTGAATTTTTAAAATCAGAACCAAACTTTGCTGCTACATCAGGACGCTCATGCCAGGTTGCGGTGACAGGATAGGTTTTGTTATTAATGCTTAACGCAAGTTGGGTTTCGTCTTTATCTTGGTTAACAATCCAACCACGAATTTCTAAGCCAAATATTTGCTCGACATGACCTTCTAGTGTTTTATTGCTTTTGCTTTTTTTGGTGATAAATTCGCTGCTAGGAACGGTTTTATTGCGGTTAACTAATGTTTTGTTATTGGCAATAACTTCTATACTATTGTCATTTTGTAAAGCTGATGTGTAAGTGTCTAACAAGGAATCGGGAATCGTTATCGTAAAGCCTGGCAAGATAAATTCGCTACCTACGCTAGCCGATACATCAGCGCGCTCATGCCAGCCATAAGGTGCTTGGTATGAGACGTTGTCAATGCGTAAAACGATATTGATTTCGGTGTGTTCGCGGTTAATCACCCAGCCATGAATTTCATTTTGCTCAAGTCGTTCCACATAACCTTCAATCGGGGATTTTTTCTTTTTCGCGAAAAAATTAGCTTTCGCTAGCGTCTGCATGGCAGATGGTTTTGTTTGCATAATGTTCTCGTTGCTATCGTTCGTATGAGGGCTTGCTAGAGTAGGGTACAAGTGTGTCTAAATTGCTCAAATTGTTCGTTAATTTTAGCAGGGGAGTCTGCTAAGCTTAATGGCATTAATAAATCGTGCATACCAATTGCTTTAGCACGTCGTGCGATGGCACCAATATCAAAGGCAAATACGGGAAGATTGGCGTTTACTGCCAGAGAGAAGGTATAGCTATAGGTTTCCGGCCATAATGAAGGTAACCAGACAACATGGGGCGTGATAGTTTTGAGCTTATCCAAGGCGTCTTGCTCGTGGTATTTACCTGTGACGCTAACGCCAGCTTCTTCCATGAGTCTGTCATTCATGCTATAGCCCATAAGGGTAAATTCTATAGGGAGGTTATTTTGGCGTGCGTATTTGGCTACAGAAATAATAACATGAAAGCCTTTTAATTTACCAATCGCGCCGATAATCACTATTTTTAGTTTTTCACCCGCTTGGATTTTAGGGTATTCGATAGTGAGCTTTGAGCTATCGATAGTTTCATGCGGGGCCACAGTAAATTGAATATCAGGAAAATACTGAATTAAGCGTTCAGCAATGTCTAAGTCAGGTACTTGAATTTTTTCTGCACATTTTAATATATGGTGATGCATAGAGCGCCAGGCCACAATATCGGTTACGCCAAAATCAGAGCCGCGTTCGCTTAAACATTGATTGCATTGTTCTGGTTTTTTAGGTTCGCCGCAATACATGCCGTTTTCATCGGCTAGATTAATTCTTGGGCAAATGACTTTGTAGTCATGTAGATTGATATGCCAACGGCATTCTAATAGTTGCACGAGCTGCTCAAATTGCTTAGGCGCTTCAGGGGGGAAATCGACTAAGCTATGTGTATGTATTTCGCAGATATTTAATACTTGTAGTGCTGTTTTTAAATGGGTTAAGTCGGTTAATTCAAACGGGTTGATATTAGGGAACGACTTAATAGATGGATGTCCCAAGATGACTTTTTCTGGCTTTTTGGCAACGGGCCGCAAAGTATAAACACCGATACCCGCATTCGTTAGATTAGTAATATCGTCTTGTAATTTACGTTCAGAACCGCCTCCTCTGTTGTGCGAGACAATTAAGACGTTTTTTTCTTTACGCATACGCTGTAGTCGTGCAGAGTCTAAGCGACAACGTGCTAACTTAAGTGGGTCGTTGAAAATAAATTCATCAACGTCTTTTTGATACTTAGGATAACGTTTACTTAATAATTTAACGGCATTTTGTACGCGTTTGGCTTTTTCGCCTTGAAAAGATGCTGCACCGATATGCCGAACAAAGACATCGGCGGCAATAATATTGCGCCAGCCTTTTTGTATGGCTTTTTGACAGAAATCATTTTCTTCGCCATAACCTTTGCCAAACGTTTTTTCGTCAAATAAGCCTACGGCTTGTAAACAGTCGCGTCTAATGTACATACAAAAACCGACGCCGGTAGGTGCTTCGACTTCATAATGGCGGTTTACGGTTGCGGTCATTTGATCTAATTCGGCGTAGCTTAGCTCAAGCGGGTAGGGGTTATCTTGTAAGAATTGCGGATAGCTGCATATCGTCGCGTTATTCGATAAGGGTGTTACTGTTCCAGTTGTTATGCTTCTATGTGCAGTCTGGCTTAAGCGATCAAGCCAGCCGTCGTAGACCTCGGTGTCGGCGTTTAATAATACGATATTTCGGTGTGGATTGAGTTGTATGCCTAAATTAACAGTATGAACAAAGCCTTGATTTGACGAGTTATTGAGTAAATTGAATAATTTCATTTTTGTTAACCGATGCAAATCATCTACTAACTCGGTATCTGGACTCGCATCATTGATAACGATTAGTTGAAAGGCGGTTTCGGTTTTGGCCGTTAGCACACTCAATAAACAACGTAAAGTTTCAGAACGTCCCTTGTAAACGGGAATAATAATATCGATGTCACAGTGCTCTATATCGGCACGTTTAGGTAATTGACGCCATTCTTGTTCGCAAGGAATAGCAAGCGTGCTGGCCTCGTATTCGTGACCATTGCCATTTTGGTCAGGGATAGTTTGACGACTTTCTAACCGACCTTGAGTTAAATAATGCAGCAACGGATTGATGTTCATGCTGGCTACATCGGGGTACATCCTAAGATAAAACGTACCGTCAAACTCTGCACATGGCGAACGACCTTCTTTTCCACCCCATTTTAGATAGTGAAGTAAAGGGTCGATTTGCGCCCTAGCGATGTCTTTATTGTTTCTTAAGTAAAAGTCAACATCAAACCATGGGCTAGGTGAAGTTTTTTGGTAGCGACCAACATAGGCATAATGCAATAAAGAATTAGCATAGCCAGCTTTAAACTTAGCTTGTTTTCGATAATAGACAGGGTCAAAAAAAGGCATAGGATGCCGACCTTCTTTGTCGCCATAACTAATATAATGTTGTAACGCACTCAGCTTAGAGGCTGCTACATCTTGGTTTTGTTCCAGATAATAGGCGCGATCAAATAAGCCACTACGTTTAATCAGATAGTTAACAGCGGACTTATAAATAAAGCATAGTCCTAGCGGCTTACCAATTAGCTTTGTCAACCAAAGGGTATTCAACAGCGCTTGACCATGCCATGAATTTATTCTGTCGTGAAATCGCATTCGTTATTAACCTAAATGCACAAGGTTGAGTTCATCGGTTGTTGTTCGGTAATGCTTTATTAAGGTTAAGCTATTACTATTAGGTCACTAAATATAGCTGTCTCTTATACACATCTGA
>CAWUNX010000392.1:0-3522 GCA_963923905.1 uncultured Methylocucumis sp. | reverse complement strand
CTCAAAATCCGTTTGAAACGCTTCGGATGGTTTTTTCAGGGTGAGTAGTTACAATAAAATATTAATTCGGTCAGTAAGCTTTTTAACTTCATAAGGGTAGCGCCCGGTGATTTGTGTTGCGGTACCATCTTCTATCGCGCTTAGCTCTTTACCCACTTGTCGTAAGGGCCGCAGTCCCCAGCGCGTCAGCCAAGTTTGCACAGTGAGTAATAAAATAGCCGCCCCCGCCAGGCCACTCCATAGCCGTTGCCGAAAGACTCTTAAGTCATTTTCTATCGGGGCCAATTCCGTCAACAAATAAAAATTAAACGGATAAATGCCACTTTTTACCGTGCGTTGAAAGCCAAAGCCTAATAAGTAATAGGCTTTACCATCGGCTAAATGCAGTTCTTGCCAATGCTTTTCACCAACGCTGACGGGAAATGCTTCAGGTGTGGTTAGCGGAATTAACGATGGCGAGCGCCATATGGGTTGAGCATCGGGTGGGTGACTGACAAAGGCATACCAACCTGATTTAGGCAGCGCTAATTGCGGTGCTGGTAAGTCGGTAGGCAAGGGCATCAGCAATTGACCTTGTTCGGTGATTTGTGAGGTGGTTAAAAGCTGGTAAATCATGCCTAGCATGCGCTCGCGTAAGGCGAGTTTAGAGCCTTCCCAATACGCATTGTCGAGTACAGTAGCGGTAGCAGCTAAAAAGACGCAAATGACTAAAATAGCGGTTAAATTCAGCCGTAAATATAAAGAGTTAATCACAGTAGTCGATAACCACGTCCATGTACGGTAGTAATAGGCTGTCGTGTGCCATCTGGGTCAAGTTTGCGTCTTAAGCGCCCCATTAAGACGGTTAACACGTTGCTTTCAGGATCTGTGTCATGCGGATAAAGGTAGTTTCTCAGCTCGTCTTTAGAGACGATTTTGCCTTGTCGTTTGGCTAGATATTCCAGCATACGGTATTCAAAGCTGGTTAATTCAATTTCAATACCATCAGCTTCGGCGCGTTGCGTTTCTAAATTCAACGATAAATAACCTAGTGATAGTAATGACTGCGGTGCGCCGACAACACGACGCATTAAGGCCTTTAGGCGCGCTGATAATTCTTCCATTTGAAACGGCTTAGCTAAATAATCATCAGCACCCGCTTCCAGGCCTTCGACGCGTTCTTGCCAGCGACCACGCGCAGATAACACTAAGATGGGCAGGCTATTATTCTGCGCGCGTAAGCGTTTAATGATTTCGAGACCCGATAACTTAGGCAATCCAAGGTCAATAATTGCGCCGTCCAACGGATATTCGGTAGCTAAGTAAAGCCCTTCTTGTCCATCGCCGGTTTCGTCTACTTGATAGCCTTCTTGCTCTAACTGTCGGCGTATTTGGCTACGAATACCGGTTTCATCTTCTATGATTAAGACGCGCATAAATATTAAGGATGTTAGTTCTTTTCGGGTGGGATGGGTAAATAAAATTGGTCAGCAATAAAGTGTAGACCTATTCCGTCCAGTTCTTGTACATATTCATTGGTTCCGGTAGCCAATAAAGCAGAGCTACCACCAGCAGAAATTATTGCCCACGCTGTTGTTAAGTCTTCTTCACTGGCACCAACTTTTTCTAAATCGATGAGTGAAACATCTTTGACTTTTTTGCTATTTAAAACATATTCGTCAAACGAAAAGCACGGCGTTGTTATACAGACGCGACCATTATTGTGTAAGCCGACAAAATCGCTGCTACCTGAGGTGGTGACTACAGGGCGAAACGCTGCCGATAGTTCAAACTTACCAAGGTTGCCAAAGCCTTTGTATTTTTTAGGCTTAATCTTACCTTGTAATACCCCGTCTTGAACATAAGCTATGTTGTTTTTGTTAACGACAGTTGCTACATAACATTCTTGCTGTAAGCTGCCGTCTGCACAACGCGTTTGTTCGCGATTGACTGATTTAACAAACAAGCCACCGCACAGTGGCGTGATGCATTTGCGTAAATCAGGTCTAAATGTATAAAAGCCTTGGGCATCGAATTCGTCGGTAGGCTCGATGGCTTCTGGTGTAGTGGCGCTGGCATTCAACGTTGCGACCAATAATACTGAGAACATGATGTGGTCTATTTTCATAGAGGCTCCTTTATAAAGAGAATCACCGCGAAAACACGCGGTGATTTAGTTAAGTTGGGTTAGTTAGGGCAAGGCGCAAATTCACACGACGGTGGAACTCGGCCTACTGAACTACCATCAGGGCATAATTTGGCATCTTCGGTACAGACTGTGTTGCTAGCGTTAGCGCAAGCAGCGACGGGATTTAATACATAAGCCGTGGTCGCTGGGTTAGCTTGAATCGTGCGCAATTGCTTTACCAACGAAGCAAAGCCTTTACTACGGCTGGAGGCCTGTGCACAAGCAGAAAATCCGCCTTCATCACCATAGCCATAAACGGTGAACTGGTCGACAACGCCGTTAGCAACGGCGTTACCTATGACTTGTTTTACCGTTTTGAACGCTGCTTCATCGACGGCAGGGCCTACGCCATTGATGTTAATTTCTATCGCTTTTTTGTCAGCCGCATGAGCGGGGAGTGTTAATAAACCGGCTAGAATTAAAGCTAAACGATACGTTTTCATGCCATAACCTGTTATTTCTTACCCGGACATGGTGCGAATTCGCAAGACGGTGCGACTCGGCCAACATAACTACCATCAGAGCATAAAAATACGTCTTGCGTACAAAATGTAGTCGCCTCAGTGACACAGGATTCGACAGTGTTGATAGAGTAGGCCGTTGTTAATGGATTGGCTTTAATCGTGCGTAATTGTTTAACGAATGAGACAAATTCAGGGCTGCGGCTAGAGGCTTCGGCGCAAGCGGAGAAACCGCCTTCAATGCCACGACCATTTACGATGAATTTTTCAATCACTCCGTTAGCAACAGCGCCACCTATTACTTGTTTCACCGTATCAAAAGCTGCCGCATCGACGGCAGGACCTATGCCATTAATGTTGATTTCAACAGCACGATTTTCGGCGTAGGCGCCAGTGGCAGTGATGACGCTAGCGATTAATAAAGACAGTAAACTTTTTTTCATGGGACTCTCCTTAAAGGTTATTGGGCAGGGGTGCTGACAACAGGGTCAACTAATATTGGACAATCATACGCGATAGCGGCAGCGGCGTTAGGGTCTACCTCTGCTGCCGGTAATACACAGTCAACGGGTACCGGCTCGACCGGAATATCTAAACTACCTAGTTGGTTAAACGTTGTTAAATCATGAGCTTGGATACGCGTCGGTGATAAGCTGTAAAGCCCCGTATCTATAGATAATAAGCGGTCAATATAGTGATACCAATCATATTCAACGCCTTGGTCTCTATGGGTAATTTCAGCTTGTTTTTGGAAGCCGTTGGCTAAGTCTACTTTATAAACATGAGCGCCTTGGAATACTTCGGTTGGCCATTCTTGACCTGCTTTTTGTTCCGTGATGCTAATTGGGAAGCCGATTAAGCTACGTTTTTTATCGCACCATAATGCTTTAGGAT
>CAWUNX010000391.1:0-3526 GCA_963923905.1 uncultured Methylocucumis sp. | reverse complement strand
GGGATGCTGCCGCCAAGCCTACAGGGACGTATTTACGGCGTCCTCGGCAACGGCTCCTGCGTTGCCCTACTACACGCCATCCCTGGCGTTATGCGTTCTAAACACCCTATCCCGTTAAATTGGTAATTCCAATAACCCTTTAATCAGGACACGACTATGCCTAAAATTCTCTTGGTTGTTTTTATACTTCTACTTAGTGCTTGCGCCAGCACTGATTTAGAGTCTTCCAGCAAACAAACGGCTGAGGTAAAAACGCTTAGCTTAGAGCAAATACGAGCCAATGCACAGGCAGAAACGCAGGCGATGATCGCGTTTTTATCTAAATGCATACAATATCAATCCGTTGAAGAGTTTGGCTATCAACTACAACCTGAAACTCAACAGCTAAGAGATTTTGTTTTAACCACGGCAAAATCTATGGGTTATACAACCAAAACCGCTGCTAATGGCTTAGTCGGTGTTGTTGAATACGGAGAAGGTCAAGAATCTGTCGGCGTATTGATTCATTTAGATGTCGTGCCTGTGTCAAAACAAGAAACACCCGAATGGACACATCCACCGTTTTCCGGTGATGTTACGTCTGAAGAAGTCTGGGGTAGGGGAGCACAAGATGATAAAGGCGCGTTGGCTTCGGTATTATGGGCCGGAAAATTTTTAATCGATAACCAAGCTACATTTAAACGTAAACTAATCTTTATATTAGGCACTAAAGAAGAAAAAAGTTTTGAAGATTTAACCACTTATTTCAAAGAGTTTCCGCAACAACAATACGGACCGACTCTAGGTTTCGTGCCAGATGGTGCTTATATTTCGCAAGGCGAAAAAGGCATTGCTGACATGGATTATACCTTTACCGGGTTAACGCCTAGCAAAACCGCTAGAGATAGCTTCGTGGCTTGGAATGGTGGCACAGAAGTTAATACCGTCGCGGATTTTTCTTATTTAGTGATTAACAGTAAAAACCCTAAACAAACCCAAGCCGAGTTAAAACAATTAATCACTGACGTGACCAATGAATTAAAAACCGGCAAATCTGACACGATTTATGGTGTTAAAGCCGCTTACCAAGCCAATCTAGCTGTCAGCACATACCGCGACTTTATTAAGCAATTTAAACTTAAGAGCGTGCCTAAAGGCGATTTAGTGTTATATTCCAAAGGAACGGCAGCGCACGGTAGCGCGCCGTGGGAAGGCAAAAATGCGATTGTCGAGGTGGCGTTAGTCGGTGCGCGCATGACACATAGTGCGTCCAATGCTTATAAAAACGCGTTTCAGTTTATTACGCGTAAAATCGGTTTAAGCACGGATGGCAGTGGCTTAGGTATTGAATATAAAACCAAACCAGATTTACCTGTCGTACCACCTGGTATGGATGCTGGGCAATACTTAGGTACGTCAGCCAATTTAGGCTTAGTCTCAGTCAAGCCTGAGCAAAACCAATTAATATTAAGTATCGATTTTCGCACCGGTTTTGCGAATACTAATGACGAGCTTTTCAACGCCTCGGCGCAAAGTTTAGCGCAATTTTCTGGCACGGCTGCGTATCAACCGGGTATTGGCTCACATTACGAACCGCTATATTTTCCATCCGACTCGCCGCTGTTATCGCTGATGGTGAATTCTTATAGAGCTGTCAATACCGATCATCCGAAAGAATTCCCTTATGTTTTTATGACGCCAGCAACAACGTATTTGAAACTGGTAAAAAACTTTGTTAATTTTGGCCCAGTGGATTTATATCCTGATTTTTATGCGAATTATTTTCATCAAAAAAATGAACGCACGACGATTAAAAGCTTGGTGAATAATTCGGTACTGTTTGCCTATACCTTACAGCACATGTTGCAAATGGAGCAGGTGCCATTGCGCTGAGACTCTTATGAAGCTGACTATCCTAAATCCCAAAAATCCTGAGCAAGAATTTCCGCCTAGCGATAAAGCGTTAGCGGAACCCGAAGGGCTTTTAGCAATAGGCGGCTGTTTATCGGAAAAACGTTTATTAAATGCTTATAGGCATGGCATTTTTCCATGGTATAACCCAGGCGAACCCATTTTATGGTGGTCACCTGACCCACGCTTGGTATTATTTCCAGAACAGGTTGTTATATCGCGCAGCTTACGCAAAACACTGCGCAAGTCCGTGTTTAAAGTGACATTTGACCAAGCATTTAGCGACGTGATTAATGCCTGTGCTAATACGCGCAGTGAAGGTACATGGATAAGTGAAGATATTAAACACGCGTACACTCGACTACATGCATCGGGTAGCGCGCATTCCATTGAAGCGTGGCACGGTGACCAACTGGTCGGAGGTTTGTATGGCGTAGCAATGGGACAAGTGTTTTTTGGTGAATCTATGTTCCATTATCAAACCGATGCCTCTAAAGTTGCTTTTGTAACTATGGTACAGTGGTTGAAAACATGGGGGTATCAGTTGATTGACTGTCAAGTTCACACCGACCATTTAGTCAGTCTAGGTGCAGAAAACATTTCTAGGCAACGCTTTTTGAGTTTATTAGATTTTCACTATCAAGCGCCAGTCCATGAGCTGGCATGGCATACAACATGATTTCTATTCCTTTGCTTGCATCACCGGATTATGAATGTTCTTATTTACCTGAACAACTTGCACGCTCAGCGTTTATTAATCCTTATTTTGCGTTAACACCGATTGTTTACGAACAATTATTAAAACAAGGGTATAGACGTAGCGGTGATGAAGTCTATAAGCCTTACTGTCGTCAGTGCCATGCTTGCATACCGTGTCGCATTCCCGTCAAACAGTTTAAACCTAATCGTGGTCAACAACGCTGTTGGAAAAAACATGCCAATACCACCGTCGTAATTAAACCACCTGTATTTGAGCAAGCGCATTATGATTTATATATGCGTTATCAAAAAACACGCCATAGCGGCGGTGGCATGGAGCAATCCAGCCCAGAGGATTATATTAATTTTCTTAGTAGCCGTTGGTGTACGACGTGTTTTGCAGAAATCAGTGTGGACAAGAAATTAGCAGGAGTCGCTATTATCGATCAATTTCCCCGTTCATGGTCGGCGGTTTATACGTTTTTTGACCCAGAATTAGAGCATTTGAGCTTAGGAATATACGCCGTGTTATGGCAAATTGAGCAACTTAAGCAACACCGTTTAGATTACTTATACTTAGGTTATTGGATTAAAGAATGCCGCAAAATGGCTTATAAAGATAACTATCAGCCTTTGGAAATATTAGAAAATAATCAATGGCGAGTGCTTGAAAGAGGGTAGGGATTTTAGCCAAAATCCAACAAGGTGTTGTACTAACCGCAAGATTTATGGCTACTTCAGCAATAGGTGTGGTTTAAAGCAATGGTCATGTATTTATTCTGGGTTTAAGTATCATCGGTAGCAACAGGATCCGATTTGGATAGCTTTTTAGGGGCTACCTGAAACTCCGCAACATTACCAACTTTTAATTTTATTGAAGAAGAGCAATACCGTTCGGCATGATTACTGAGTGGCATTAATAATTTCAACCACACGA
>CAWUNX010000390.1:0-3533 GCA_963923905.1 uncultured Methylocucumis sp. | reverse complement strand
ATTATACGAGGTATGAAAATGAACCGATTCAACAAATTGTCTTTTGCAATGTTTCTTCTAGTGATAACCACCCCATCTTTTTCAGCGCCAGAAAATTACTGTATTGCTGTGAACGGCGGATGGAATCCTGACAATCCGGGCGGAACAACCTTTGTTGGCAAAGGCATAGAAGTTCCAAAAAATGGTGCTTGCAGCCCTTGGTTTGGCATCGTCCGCACCTCTATCACTGTGGTTGGCACGTCGCATGGCAGTATTTGCCGCTCTAACGATGGAAAATTAGTGACGGCTTCGTTGACCTCTACATTACCCGAATGGTTAGGTCTTGGTAGAAACGGAGTTAGCATCGACCATATTGAGCTTTGTCCTTTTCTTAAAAGAACGGGCGAATGCCCTGCTAAAGAAGGCGAATCCGATAGAGGCGATCTAGGGCCACAATCAGGCGAATCAACAGGAAGCCCAGCTAATCGCATCCCTTGTACCGCTGAGATTGTCAATATCCCTTCAACGCACGACTAACAGCAAAGTATCACGTCTGGGGTGACGCGCGATTCGGACTCCTCTACAGCCGCAATAAGGGATGAACTTATTTTTTACGCCGCCTCTTTTTAATTATCTATTTATCAGAAGACTATCATGAAAAAAATTATCCTAATGACATTATGTAGCGTTCCTTTCGCTACTCAGGCCGCCACAGAAGAGATAGCCACAACCGTTAATCAGAATAACTCGTACTTGAGCGCTAAATCTAGGGCCAAAACAGTTAGTGCAGGTGAAATCAATGATACCGGTTGGCAGTTATGCAGTAACGGCAAAGGCAATAATACTTCACGCTGCCCAATTGCTGGTTTTAATGGTCAAGATGCCCAGTATGGCCGTGATGCTAAAGCCTTAGCTGGCACGTTAAAAAAAACAGGCGACGGCGAAGCTGGCTTTGATTTTACTAAAATCGCCAATGACGGCACGACGCTTCCCGCATCCGCTACTTTAGGCACCGGTGCAAAACAATGGGCGTGCACACTGGATAACGTCACAGGATTACTCTGGGAGGTTAAATCCGACGACTTTGGACTAAGATACAAGCTAGGTTCTTATAGCTGGTATAACCCCAATGCAAAAACAAATGGTGGTCATGTAGGCGCTCAAAATGGCGGTGGTTGCAGTGGTGGCATTAGCTGTGACACCGACAGCTATGTCAAAAAAATTAATTCGATAACGCTATGCGGTAAAAAAGATTGGCACTTACCTAAACAAGAAGAATTACGTTCATTAGTGAATTACGGTACAAATAATCCAGCGATAGACAACAATTATTTTCCAAATGTACAAACCAATTACGGCTATTGGTCTTCTTCGCCCGTAGCTTATGGTCAATCAGAAGCATGGAGTCTCAACTTTTATAATGGCGATGACTATCCTGATGACAAAAAAGCAACTTACTACATCATGTTAGTTAGCGGTAAGCAGTAATTATTAACTTATCACAGCCGCGCTAGCATTCACCTCATCACTATTCGGAGCAACCTAATGAAATATCTTCCGCTTATTTTTTGCTTGTCATTGCCCTGCTATGCCTTCGCGCAAACATGTAATCCCGCTATTACAGCAGATACACCAACCACACGCTTTGTTCTAAACAACGATTTAGGAACAGCATTTGATAGCAAAACCGGTTTGACATGGACGCGCTGTGCGTTAGGACAGACCTGGGCTAAAACAACAAAAACCTGTACTGGCAAACCCGCTGTTTACACTTGGAAAAATGCTTTAAATGTAGCTGAAAACACTGTTTTCGCCGCACATAATAATTGGCGGCTACCCAATGTTAAGGAACTATCATCGATTATCGAAAGAAAATGCGATTCCCCCGCTATCAACTCAGCCGTATTTCCCAATACCCGCTACGATGGTGTTGGCTTTTGGTCATCCTCGCAGTCTTTTCTTTATGACTATTATTCCTGGCATGTTCTCTTCTATCAGGGCACAGCCTCTTGGCGGCAGCAACCTTACGATAAAAGCTATGTTCGCTTGGTCTACGGCAGAAACTGATAATTTTACGACTTGAGCAGGAATACATTTTATGAAAAATACAACAACTTTAATCTTATCGATAACTGCGCTGTTGCTGCAAAGCACCACTTATTGTTGGGGCGGTGTGCCACCAAACCCGACTAGCAGTGATGCTGAATATAATACAGCCGGAGGTACTGGAGCACTAGCTCACAACACCTCAAGCAATAGTAACACCGCTTTTGGTTTTAATGCGTTGACTTCTAATACAATAGGCACATTGAATAGCGCCCTAGGCACAAGTTCGCTGAGTCGCAACATGACAGGTTCGTTTAACACAGCCAGTGGCTCGGCCGCACTGAGTAATAACACCGAAGGCAATAGCAACACAGCGGTAGGCATTAATGCGCTTTACGCCAATAGCACAGGTAGCAATAACACGGCTAGTGGCGCGGGCGCGCTCGTTAGTAACACGACGGGCGGTGGTAATACGTCCAGCGGCGCTAATGCCTTAGCAAGCAACCTGCAAGGCTATTACAATACGGCTAATGGCTATAATTCGCTACTTTATACCACCAATGGTAACAATAACACTGCTAATGGAGCGTATGCGCTTTATTCCAATCTTACAGGCGGCTACAATACAGCATCAGGTGTTGAAGCACTATATAACAACGAAAGCAATTACAATACCGCTAGCGGCTACGGTGCTTTGCGCGCTAACACAACAGGGTCAAATAACACCGCTTTTGGCACGCAAGCGTTGCTTAACTTGGAAACTGGCAATAACAACCTTGCTTTAGGGGTTGGCGCGGGGAAAAATGCCAAGCGTAGCAATAATATTTATTTGAGTAATGTCGGCCAGCCTAGCGATACGGGTACTATTCGCATCGGTTCGAAAGCTCAGACCCGCACCTTTTTAGCAGGTGTGCGCGGGCGGACAACAGACGCCGCTGATGCGGTGGTGGTGGTCATCGACAGCAACGGGCAATTAGGCACAATCAGTTCTTCCGAACGCTTTAAGCAAGACATACGCGACATGAACGAAGCCAGTCACCGATTATTAGCGCTACGCCCAGTGGTCTACCACTACAAACAAGCTAGCAACAACGGTAAAAATCCTTTGGAATACGGATTGATTGCCGAAGAAGTTGCCAAAGTGTATCCAGAACTCATCGCCCACGATGCTGATGGTAATATCGAAACCGTTCAATACCACAAATTAACCCCAATGCTGCTGAACGAAGTTCAACGCTTGTATGCATTGGTACAGTCAGAAAAAGATAAAAACCAGGCACAAGCAGCTGCGAATCAAGCTCAAGAACAAGAAATAATTCGCCTGAAACGACAAATTGCCCTAGATAAAAACAATACATCATCAGCGCTTGCCATGCTACAGCAACAAGTAGCCTTACTGACCACGCAGACTCTACGTTTTGAAACCTTAGCAACGCGCTTGTCAAAAGAAGCATTAGGCATAGTGGAAAAAAACAAGATTAAACCCGTGCAAAACCCAAGCTGATTAC
>CAWUNX010000389.1:0-3546 GCA_963923905.1 uncultured Methylocucumis sp. | reverse complement strand
TCTTAACTCAGTGAGTTCATCAACTAAGGTATTTATCTGTTTGGAAAATACGCCTTGTAAGGATTGCTGTGCTGAGCGTACGGCTTGCTCGCTATGACTGACTATTAAATCGGCAATGGCTTCAGCTTGTACTAAATCAATCTTATTATTTAAAAACGCCCGTTGGCTGAATTCGCCTGGCTGAGCTAGCCTAGCGCCTAACGCTAACACGCGTTTTAACAGCATATTGCTAATGACACTACCGCCGTGTCCGTGTAGCTCTAACACGTGTTCGCCGGTAAACGAGGCAGGGGCTGGGAAGTACAACGCGATACCGGAATCGATAATCACATTGTCTGCGTCTAAGAATGACGTGTAGATCGCCGTTCTTGCAGGAAGTTTTTTTCTTATGAGTTGGGCAATAATCTCAGGAACTACTGTGCCTGAGATTCTAATGACCGCAACGCCACCATTGCCAGGCGGCGTTGCTAATGCGGCAATGGTATCTTGATTAATGCCCAGTGCTGCCATCGCCACCAATTTGTTTAGTGATATACGATTGTTGCAGGATAGATAACGTGTTGTTAACCACCCAGTACAACACTAAACCCGCTGGGAAGAATAAGAAGAACACAGTAAACACGAGCGGGAACATTTTAATGATTTTAGCTTGTATTGGATCGATAGGCGCTGGATTCAGCGATTGCTGAATTTTCATCGTTATACCCATGATAATCGGCAAGATAAAAAACGGGTCTTGTACCGATAAATCCTCTATCCATAAAATAAACGGCGCTTGTCTAAACTCAACCGTTTCGCTTAATACCCAGTATAACGACATAAACACGGGGATTTGAATCAATATCGGTAAGCAACCGCCTAAAGGATTCACTTGTTCTTTTTTATACAACGCCATCATTTCATTGTTAAAACGCATTCTGTCGTCTTTAAAGCGCTCTTGTAGCTCTTTCAAGCGTGGCTGAATTTTGCGCATTTTCGCCATTGAGCGAAAACTTGATTGCGTTAACGGGAAGAATAATAGCTTGATACATAACGTGACGCCGATAATCGCAAAACCCCAATTACCTAATACGCTATGCAAGAAATTTAACAATGAATAAATCGGCTTACCGATAAAAGTTAACACGCTGTAATCAACCGTTAGCTCTAAGCCTGTAGCGACTTTTTCCATGATGGGTTGAATCTTAGGTCCTGAAAACAATTGCGACTCTAATTTTACCGATGAATTATCTGCCACACTGACAGAGGGAGAGTAAGAACCAATGACAAAACGGCCATCAGGTAGCTGTTTGGTGTAAAAATGATTCTCTTGCTCAGACGGCGGTATCCAGGCGGTAGCAAAATAATGCTGAATCATCGCCGACCAACCACCTGGTGAGGCCACATCTAAGTTAGAGCCTTCCATGTCGTCAAAGCTAATTTTTTGATATTTATTTTTTTCGGTATATATGACACCACCATCATACGCACGCATACCAGTCATGAAATTGCTTTTTTGCTCTTCAGGTACCCGTACTAATTGGTTGTATTGTCTACCGGACCACGGTTTGCCCGAATGATTAGCGACTTCTTGGGTTAAGCTAATATCGTAACGATTGCGTTTAAAGGTAAAGATTTTCGTTACCGTGATACCTTGCCCGTCAGTCCATGTTAACGGTACGCTTAATTCATCTTGTCCATCTGCTAACACGTATTCAGTATTAGCCGTGTCATACACCGTGTAATGGTTAGGCGCCGCAGGTAAACCCGCATCCGCAATCAATCCACTTTGTGCTGCAAACAGTTTTTGCACATCATCATTAAGTAAGCGAATCGGCGCATGATTAATCTCAGCGACCGATAAGCCAATTAAGCCGCGTAATTTATTGACAACGCTATTGTCTTTTTCGACAGGGTACTTTAATAAATCTAAACGACGAATCGTGCCACCTTGCGTGTCGATTTCTAAATCCAACACATCGGTTTTAATCGCAACAATTTTAGTCGCTGTCGCTATAGGCAGGGAATTGTCTGCTGATGCACTAGATTGCGCTGCATCAGGTGTTGTGCTGGCGTTATTGGCAACTGGTAAATCATCGTGCTTAGCAGAACTAGGTTCAGTATTGACAGCGGCAGAAGGGATAGGCTGTTTTGGCCCGTAATCTTGCTCCCACGCTTGCGTCATCATTAACACGATAGTACCTAATGCGACTATCAGTAAAAATCTTAAATTATCCATTCTTATTACCAAATTTTTCTGGAACAGGATCCATGCCACCAGGGTGATAAGGGTGACACTTCAATAATCTTTTGAGCGTAAGATAAAGGCCGATGGCTACGCCATAACGCTTTAGGGCTTCCAAGGAATAATTTGAACAGCTTGGATAAAATCGACAATTAGACCCAAGTAAGGGACTGATAAGATATTGATAACACCTTATCAAAGTTATAAGCACGAAGCGCATCGGTTTACCAACCTAATCCAGTGTTTTTCCAATGACTTGCGTAATAATTCCAGCGGGGCATTGACAGCGTCCTTACGTGCTAAGACAACAATATCGATATTCCCTAAATCCTGTCGTAGTCTAAAATTTTCCCGAACAGTTCGTTTAATCACATTCCTGTGTACGGCTTTTTTTATATTTTTTTTAGCAATTGCCAAGCCCAACCGAGGGTGATCTAAATCGTTTTTAATCGCCAATAATGTAAAATATTGGTCACTAGATTTAACAGGCTTGGCAAAAACTTTTTTATATTCAGCTGGTTTTTTTAATCTCAGCCGAGCAGGAAAGCGAAAATCGTCCGCAATCACTGACAAACTACAGCGCCAATTTATAGCGGCCTTTTGCTCTACGAGCATTTAACACTTTACGACCACCTCTAGTCGCCATGCGGGCGCGGAAGCCGTGAGTTCTAACACGTTTAATTTTACTAGGTTGATATGTACGTTTCATTTCAGCTTACCTGTGTAAGTATTATCAAAATCGGATAAAAAAGACGCCGGATGATAAAATAATCAGTATATGATGTCAATTTATACTGCTTGCGTTTTTACTGTTAAGCTAAATTTAACCTTGTTTATCTGAAAATCAATACCTTAACCAATGAGCTCAATCTGGGATAACTGTCTGGCTAAACTTGAAAATGAAATCTCAAATTCTGATTTCAGTACGTGGATACGTCCGTTACAAGCGGTTGAAAGTGACGGTCTTCTTAAGTTATTAGCCCCTAACCGCTTTGTTTTAGAGTGGGTTAAACAACACCATTTCAACCGCATAGAAGAAACCATACACCAATTTTCCAATGGTAAATTAATCGTTAGCCTTGAAATTGGTTCTAAAAAAACCATTACCCCGACAGGACAACCGGCGAAACCCGGGGAAACGAAAAAATCAACCCCCAATTATTTAAACAAAGCCTTTAATTTCGATAATTTTGTCGAAGGCAAATCTAATCAAGTTGCGCGTGCAGCATCGATACAAGTCTCAGAAAATATTGGTAAAGCCTATAACCCGTTATTAATCCTGTCTCTTATACACATCTCCGAGCCCACGAGACCAGAGAGGA
>CAWUNX010000388.1:0-3579 GCA_963923905.1 uncultured Methylocucumis sp. | reverse complement strand
CCATTCACTATTCGTGCTGTTTAATAATTTAACCATTTCTTCCTCGAATAACGTATTATCAGCGTCAGGAAGTCCGTACATCAGTAATTTAAATGCAGATATAAAGCGTTTAACTGGATTTCTGGCAAGTAACAGGATTTTTGCATCATCGCCAACTGTGGTACGCATTTTAGCTATACCTTCTGGAGGCAAAATCATGTATTCAGGGGTGATTTCGCCGAGTAATTTGCTGCCTTGTACACAGGGTCTGAATAAGTCTAAATACTCAATATGTTGCACTTTTCGTGTCGATAACAGGAAATTGGTGCGTAAGGAGTTCTTAAAGCGCTTGTTTAAAAAGCCGAGTTCTTTCGCTTTGATAATTCTATCTATGTCTTTATTTAAATGACTCACTGCAAATTTGTGTAGCACCGAGGGATTGCGCACGTTGAACATGGTATCGAAATAATGCAGCTCTTTTACCGGATGCATATAGATAGGCGTGCATTGCTCTAGGACTCGGTGCAATAACGTAGAGCCTGCTCTTTGTGAACCTATGCCAATTACAAATTTATTCATGATGTTGGATCCTTTGTCGATAAATATCAGCTAATTCTTTAACTTGTTCGGTGACGCATCTTAATGATGGCGTTATGACGTTTTCTTTAAATTGTTCAGGGTTTTTATTGATGGTCGATAGGCAGTTGGTAATCGCTTCTAGCGTGGGTTCTATGACAAAACCTGTTTTGCCATTAATGACATCTTCCGCGATGCCTCCCATGTTGCTTGCGACTACCCAGCATTGACACGCGGCTGCTTCGCGGGTAACTAAGCCATAACTTTCAGGCCAAGTTGAGGGCGCGAATAACACGTCGATTTGACCATATAGTTCAGCAACCCTGGGCTGACTGTAGCGCCCGACGAACGTTACGGGGACTTTTCCCCAATGGCTTTCCATGCGGTAGCCTTCGTCTTGTGAAGAATCGACAACCAATATTTCAATATTTTTCGGCTGTAGCTTGGTAACGGCTTTTTTAAGTAAAAAGTAACCTTTATGCTCAGCCATGCCGCCGACATGGCCTACGACGACGTTATTGGTGTAACGAGTGTCTTTGGGTTGCCATGCTATGCTAGCGGAAATACCGTTTTTATTGATATTGACGTGCGGAATGTCATTTTTGCGATAAATTTCAGCAAAAGAATCGGATACGGTGAGTACTTCATCGGCATGATTAAGCAAGTCTTTCAGATATAGAATACGCTCCATCGATTCGCTAAGTGTGGTAAAGCTCGGCGGCGTGTATTCTTCGTAGGGATTGGGATGTCCGTCGGGGTAAACCTTGTTGTTTTCATCGACTAAAAATTGGTAGTCAGAAATCCACCAGGCATCATGGGTTGTGACAATATAGGGGATTTTGGCTTCTCTAGCCGCTTCTAAGACGCCACCGCCTAAACGTTGCACACAATGGAAATGAATTAAATCAGGTTGCTCGGCGATGAGGAAGTCTTCGAATAACGCTTTCATGTCCTCATCGTATGGATTCCAGTCCATTTGCTCGCGCCAAACGACAGTGGCTCGGTAAACACGCGCACCTTGGTGGTTGTATATTGCCATGACGTGCGGTACATGCTGTGCTTTATGTTCGGCATCGCTGGTAAAGACACATAATTCAAATTCTTCGCCATAGTGTTTTTGCAATAAATCGAAATTGTCTGATACTACACGAGTGCCACCGCCTATCGATTGTGGCGGGAAGAAGACGTTGACTAAGGCGATTTTTTTACGCGCGGGGCGTTCTGCTACTTGAGCTGAAATTACGGCTTGCGATAACACATTGCTAATATTGTTTGCTAAGGCTTCTACACTATATTCGGCATGCACTCTAGCAAGCGCTTGTTGCGCCATAGTTTGACGTTTTTCAGGACTTTCGATGAGTGATTTTAAGCCTTGATACCAGTCTTCACTGCTACTAACCAAAATGCCGTCTATGTCTTGCTGAATCACATCTCGGTAATTTGCTGTCGTGCTGAGTACGGATGGAATGCCTAAACACGCAGCTTCAAACCATTTTAGCTCACTTTTGCAACTATTAATGTCGTCATCATGCAATACCGCTAAGTTAATATCGGCGCGTTCGAGCAATGCCCAGTAGGTTTTAATGTTCTTGACCGGCGGCATTTGTTTGATACGGCCTGGATAGCGTTTGACGAATTCATTGGGCAGTTTTAAATAGCCGGCAATCATTAATGCTGCTTGCGGGTATTCATCCAATATCCGTGTAATGGCTGGTAGAGCTAATTCATTGAAATCACTGTTATGAGCCATAGTACCGCTACCATAAAATATATCTATGGTCGGTTTAGCAGGGTTAAGTACTTTTTCGCGGAATAAGTTATTTGAGTCGATACCGTTGCGATGAATATAGCATTGATTGGCAAAGACTAATTGAGCTAGTTTGTCGGCAAGTGGTTGCGTCGATGCGAGACCATAGCGACAATAGCGCGCAGCAGCGTTAAACGAGGCCATACCTTTTAAAATTTGAACATAAAGATTCAAACTTAAATAGCCGCCATACGTTTCTATCGGTGGCGGATACGCTGCATCGAATAATAAGTCGTCGATTTCATACAGTGATAATTTGCCTGTAGCGTTAACTTGTGCCATTGTTTTAAGCACTTGTGGTTCTGCAGGTACACGATAAAAAATGACTACATCATGAAATACCAGTTCTTTTTGATGCTTAGCGAGCTCTAACCATGAAATGGTGGTAACTTCTTTATCGGCGAATTCTAATTGCTCTACTTTTTGGTCAATACGGTAACGAACGCATTGCGGTATATGCATATCACCGATAATTAGAATGCGTTGTAAATTGCAATGATTAATATGGGTGGGGTTTTGCTTAGCGCCAAAGGCTTGTAAATACGTTTGATAAATAAAGCTAGAAATATCCGTCATGGTGGTTAATAAACCAGTGCGGTCATCAGTGATAGCCATGACTTCTAGGCGGCCTTGCTGTTTCAGCCAATAGTCCTGAATTAAACTATCTAAACGATCATAGAGAAAATTAAACTCAGGGTTGCGCGCTATGCCGGCTATGATGGAGCGAATAAGGTTTTTTGAATTGGTTGATTGCTTGCGGGCTTGCTCTAAATTAGAAAATAGCCATTTACTGACGCGGCCATTAGCCAGTACGGCGGTCTCATAATGTGCTGCGGCGGTTTCATAATCGCGTTGTTCTAAATAAGTATTGCCTAGTAATTCTAAGAATTCGGCGCGTTGCTCAAAAGTTAAACAGATTTTCAGCAAAGTTACAGCCGCATCGATGTTATGCGCAATCAATTTTTGCTTGGCGAGTTCTAAATAAAAATTAGCATTTATCGCGTTATTACGACTTAGTTTTAATGGAGACGTCGCTTGTCCCGATAAAACTTGTTGGAAATCTTTCGAGGTTATATAAATACCCGTTTCGGCATTTTGCGCAAGCATTTGACTAAATTTAAAGCTTGCTGGTAATAATTTTAACGTTGCATTGGTTTGCAAGCGTTTATTTAACACTGTCTCTTATACACATCTCCGAGCCCACGAGACCAGAGAGG
>CAWUNX010000387.1:0-3593 GCA_963923905.1 uncultured Methylocucumis sp. | reverse complement strand
ACCAATATGCTGTTCTTAGCGGTTGCTCAATACGAATCAGCAAGGCTTTAGCACATAACGCATTAATCAAACCAAAAGCTAACGAATTGGCTATTACGCGAGCATTAATGTCTGGCTTAACAATGCAAAACCACAGGTTTTGCGAAAATACCAAAACAATAAAAATGCTTGATAACAACCATAGTTGGCGTTGTTCCTTAAATGCTTTAATACCATTCCAATATAAGCATAAAGCTAACGCTAGCAACACAGAGCCCACAACGATAACCCAATTTTGCCCTAAACTCGGTCTTTCTTGTAGCAGCGCTAACCCTAAACTAAGTCCGGCACAAAAACTCGCTACAGCCCAGTGGCGCATACCCCGAATACTACCGGCATGTAATCCAGCTAATGCCAGTAAGCCACAAAAGAGTAAATTTAAGCAAGCCACCATCACTATCATGGTGCGAACATCCAGAGTTTTCATAAATGCCAGGTGTTATCAATGTTTAGTCGCGTAATATGGCCTATCATTGAATAATGTTTGCTAACAATGCAAGCAAAAAAACGGGGGCAAAGCCCCCGTTTCTGCTTCATCACTAATTGTTGAATTATTATTTCCAATTAGTAACTTTCAAAATAACGCCGTGACCAGTGATATTGTGTTGAACACTGAAATAAAACGCTTTACCTTCATCATCGAAAAAACCACCAGTAGACTCAGCAGTCAAGTCGTTCAATGTGATAATGCGAACACAACCATCTGATAGGTCGTCGTCGTCATTGCCATCTTCCAAGCAAGACCAAATATCATTATTGTGCGGTACAGTAGCCTCAGCACCATCACCGTCTTCATGGATAATCCAATTATCGCGGCCTGGCTGGTTAGCGATATTATCCATCATCGCAAATTCAGAAGTACCTTCAACTAAGCGTTGTACTTCAGGAATCGCAGTATTCGCACCCGCTTCAGCAACAGTACCATCAGTGATACAGATGGTTTCGCCCCAGTTATGATCGGTTATTTCATTTCCCGTATTGTTACCACAGAAACGTACTTTACCGTGACCTAATAGCGTTAAATCTATGGCCATGTCTTCTGGGCGATAATAACCGGTTAATTTTAGGCTTGCAGCCGCTGCACGCAAATCAGCTCCATTTGAATTATCAATCTTAACCCAAGTACCCATGCCCGTATTATTGCCTTGACCATAATCGGTTGCACCAGAACGTAAGCCTAAACGTAAGCCATAAACTTGACCAGACGCTAATGGCGATTGGTCTAAGCTAGTAATAGATGACGCGCCGTTCCACAATACATCTGGAATAAATTTAAAATACGCACCACCGGCCGTACCTGAACTTGGACGATTTTCATCACCATAGTACACAACACCGTTAGGATATACAGCAATGCCTTCATAAGACGTAAAACCTAAAGCCATACGAACAGCAACTTTGTTAGCATCATTACCTGTTAGTGCATGGGTAGTACGATCATAAACTACACCTGTCGTATTTAATGGGTCAATCAGCTCTAATACGGCACCTGTGCTACCTGCTTCTTCACCGACGATAATCGTGCCCCAAGGTGTAATATGAACAGGGTCGCATGACTCAGTACCCGTTAAAATCGTTTCCACTGCGCCGTTTGATAATTTAATACGTTGTACACCAGGATCAGTGGCTCCTGCTTCATTACAGGCGATAATATGCGTTGGATTTTCCTTTGGCCACAAAGCCATCATGTCAATATTTGCGCCTAAGTTAGCCTTAGCTGACACTACTTTAACACGCAATGATTTTGCCGCAGTTACTAACTTAGCTGGGTCAGCCTCTGCAGTAGCAGCATCAAGACTTTCAGTTGATGACTCAGCCAATGGGCCTGCTACACCGAAAATCTTTAAGCTATGTTTATTTAAAAACTTGTCACGAAATGCGCCAAAACCATCGGTTAAATCAATTTCAGCAAATGCCGATGCTGAAAAGCCTAATGCAATAGCTAAACTGCTTGCTGTAAGTATTTTAGTTTTCATGCTATCCCCTATGTGTTTAAACAAAGTCAGCAACAAATTGTTGCTGACTTTAGTTTACTTAGGGTTTGTGACATGTTGTTTACTTAGCAGTATTCCTAACCTATTTTGAAAACAATAAATATTTTCGGTAGGGCGAACCCTGTTTCCAAGTAAACGCTTCCGTGTAGTAATGTAGCAACGCCAAATAACCAATCACGCCAACAGTCACCGCTTTTTTAACTTCGGTGGCAAATAACTCCTGAGTAATATACTGCACTAAATTATCGCCGTAGGCTTGCAACACAAAAGCTAAACCAAACGATAAAAGTGGCAAAACGGCAGCTACAGGAATTTTGTACTGTTTGGCTTTTTTGTACAACACAGCATCCGTATCGAGTTGGTGTTTATTCAAATCGTGCGTGATGTAGACCATATACGCAGTTAAATCGTGTACTAAACGTGGCACTAAAATGGCGAAAAAATAATATTTTTCAGAATAAAAATAAAAGCTACTGATAATTAACAAAACATTCGCCCAATAAAACCACTTCGCAAAATGAGTAGTCACGAAGCGCTGAGCATAAAGAGCAAACAAAATAAACAAAAAACAGAAAATGCTGGCAACTTGGCTTAGTTCTTGCGATTGCTCAGGTGATAACTGATTTCTTAAAAAAATCGCTAAATAAATCGCAATGCCAGCCATGACGCTTAGGGCTAGTAAAATGTTATAGCTCCATGCAGGCAACTTACAAACACCTCGTGCAATGCCGTATTGCTGTTTAATCACATGCAGTACCGTCCATGATGCTACGGCTATATAAAAAACTCTATAAGAAATAAATAAACTACCGATACCAAAAATTACCGCGACACAAGCCGTCATCAGCACTATTTGCTTACGATAATGAACAAAATATTCTTTATTACACGCTAAAATCAACGTACTTGCGATGATGTGTGGTGTACCGAATAAAACTTGAAATAATACGAAATGATTGGGCGATGTCGGCAACACCGTCATAATGCCGCCATTGAAAACGAGCTTATCAATAAGTTGTAAAATAAAACAAACGGGGATGATTGCGTATATACCTAATATCGTCCGCAACGATAAGGTATACTCACGAGCTTGGCATTGCTCATGATAAGGAAGCATTGAAACAGACATGATTTATCCTCTTTTATATTAATTTTTATTGTTGGTCTAGCCAAGAGAAGGAATATCCTTACTTCTGAGCAAACCCCGTAGATAATTAAAACAGCCATGTTATTTTGCCTTATTTAGTGTGCTTTTTCCGCTAATGCTAAACTTAGCAGGCTTGACAACTCGTGCTCCCCTCCTCTCCTGAGTTATAGCTATCAGAATGAAGATATTAACGTTTTTTTAGTGCAAAAAAAAGCCGATCAAAGACCGGCTTTTTGTTTAAATAAGTAAGGCGAACTTACAAACTTCCAGTTGCATTTAATTCATCAAATGCTTGTAATAAACGGTTGACTATACCGGTTTCACCGGCTCTTTGCCAAACGCGCGGGTCATAATATTTTTTATTAGGCTTGTCCTGTCTCTTATACACATCTCCGAGCCCACGAGACCAGAGA
>CAWUNX010000386.1:0-3606 GCA_963923905.1 uncultured Methylocucumis sp. | reverse complement strand
ACTGACGCTTACACCATCGGTTTTATGCGCGACAGTCATCACGCCGGTTTGGGCCGGGTTAAACACAATAATGCCATTGGTCGAGGCGCGGTATTCATCGACACTCGGCACTGCTGAGGTTAAGCTAAACGGCTTTTTGGTTAATACCGTCACTTGGCCTTTGGTGACACTGGTACAGGCGGTAAACTGCGTGACGTTAAAGCTTAAGCTTTTCGGAATCTTAAACTCCGATACCAAGGTCGTGCCATTCGATACATAAGTGACTTTGGCGAATTTACCCACATCCTCAGCCGAGAACCGGTAACTACCACCGCTAAATTGATACTTACCGGCTGGCAACACCTCTAAGCTTGACGAGGCCGCCGCGCTGTAGCTGCCATTGGTCTTAATCTCGACCGAGGTACTGCTATCAATGCGGTTTAAGCTGACCGCAATGGTTTGTAAGATTTTGGCATCAACGCTGTTTTCAGTCGGCACCATAAAACCATTACGGTCATAATGGATTTTTAGCTGGCGTTGTTCTAGGTCTTGGCCATAGCACAGTTGATTTAACAATCTACCGGTAATTTCCGACACGGTTAACGATAATGAAATAGATGACTTACCACCGGCTAAGCGCACGGCGTATTTACCCTCGCCATGCGATTCTTTAATGGTGTTTTTATCGTCCCAGTTAATATCTTGGATGGATTCAATGGCCATCGGTTGCGGTGGCTCAACGGCGGTGCCATCGGCTTTACGGATAAGCGTGACGAAGGCATTACCGGCGCTATAAGGTACGGACTGCGTGGTAGTAGGTGTTGGCATAAAAGTCCTCATTTAATGTGATGACATAAGGTGCGCACAGCGCACCCTACGGATTATTCGGTGGTAGCCAGCTTGGTTTTGTTGCTCTGGTTGTTAGCCCGAACCGATGCCGGTTCTGCTACTGGTTCTGGCGAGAACGCTTGCTCAACCGCAATCATCTGCAAGCGCCCTTTGGCGCTGACGAAACCTTGGCTAAACGCGTTTTGCGCTAAGTGGTTAGGCACATCAATCACACCACGTTCGTCGGCGTGAAAGGTTTGTCCGGCTAACGTGATGCTCGTGGCACCGTATTTATAAATCTGCATAAAAGCCTCTAATAAATCAGTGAATCGTTAAGTAAAATGCGCCGGGTAAACAGCGAACACGACGCCGCGTGACATAGCACGCCGGCAAACAACACCGGTGCCGATTCAGTCAAAGCAATGCCGGCTTGGCCATTCGCGTCGGTAGCGCGTGTCCATACGGCTGCACCCGCTAAGGGTTGCTCTGCTCTAAAGGCAGCGCGGATACCGTCAATCACGCCATCGAATTCAAGCTCGGACTGCTGTTCATCGCTGACCGCTAAATAGCCACGCAATAACCAGCGCGATATTTCGACATTACGGTTGCGCGTACCGGTTTTTTCTTGCACGCTTAACCGCCGAACAAACCAGCCGCGTAACTGACCGTCTTGCACGTAACAGTCGGCTAAGGCTTTATTGTTGGCGGCGTAACGCTGGTACGCATGCACCCGACCAATCCCGGTAACCGTTTGCAGTTGCGCGACAATCGCGGTACGCACCGAGTCGCTCATCGAGTACGCCTGCCGTGGATAAAGCGGTCTTGGCCTAGGCTGTCGCTTAAATCTATGTCAACAATCACGCCAGATGCGGCGGCTTTTTTCTCATTGACGCCTAGCTCGTTTAAATACCGCGCCCTAAGCGCTTTAGCGCGAGCCGCATAATCGCGCGATTGATTTTGCCGATCCACGCGGTCGGCTTGGATAGTCGAGTCGCTGGCATTGGCGTAGTGCGAAGCAAGTTGATCACAGCCACTGGCGGCGGCCCAACACGCCACAGCTTCTCGGTGCGCGATAGGTACGGTGTCCTCAGTGTCACTGACGTGATGCGCTACGCTATACGTCACCCGGACCTCGCTCGTGGGCGCAAACGCAAAACGCACAAGCCAGCCGTCTGGTGCTTGGTACACTAAATACTGATCGTTATCCAAGCACTCAGGCGGGAACGCATCCAACGGATATTCCACACTGGTCACGCTACTAATGCCTAGCTGGAAGCCGCTCGGCAGATTTAAGCGGTCACTGCCGGTTGCAGGTAAATCCTCAACCCGGTAACGCGGCCTATCCGAACTATAGCGGCTTAATGCCAGCGTCAACGCCGCGTCATAATCATCAGGGCTTAACACGCCGCTATCATCACGGACGTTTTGCTGCACCAATGCCAACAGCTCGGCTCGCATTACGGCACCACTGCGCCATAAAAACCGCGATAATCGAGCACATTGCCGCCATAAATGTGCCTAATCTTGTATACGATCTGGTCATTGGTAAATAAACTGCCTTGGCTGGGCAGGTCTTGCACAAACAGCTCAGGTTCTTCGTTGCCGTTGTAAAAGCCTAATTCAATCAGCGGGGTCTCAGTTTTACTGGCGGTGCCGTACCAATTATTGGCATCGATCCAATAGTCCACCACATGCACCATCGGCTTACGGCTTTGCACAAAGGTTTCATCGTTATTAGTACCGCGCACAAACAAGTCAAACGCAGATTCTTCCAACTCGGCGGGTACATACAAATGCCGTAAAATAAGTCCTAGCGGTTTGTTACTGTCTTTTTCGGTTTGTGACTTCATCGCTAACCGAGCGGCTGCAAATGCAGGTGCGCTCAAAGCTGCGGTGCCTAGGTTGGCGTGATTGACGGCATGGAACAGCGCCGAGCTGTCATAAACAGTCGGGTTGGTGGCTAAAAAATCCAACACAAACTCAAACAGTGTGCGCTTAGCGGATGTGGCTAATTTGAGCGGAATACGCCGTAACGCGCCCTGGTCGTCATTAGCAATCGACTCTAAAGACAGCGTTTCTTTACCGCCTTTTTTAGCAATGGCGTACGTGGCTTTTTCATCGGTCGGTGAGGTTAATGCAGTATAGGGGCCGTTTTCAGCAACGATGGGTAAATTGCCATAACCGCCCATACGGGTGCGCTCTTGGGTTTTAAAATTATTGACGTTGACAATATCGACTAACTCGCGCCAATCGTTGTAGTTTTCCAACGCGTTATACTCGCGCACCATCGCACGCGTGATGGAATTACCTAACACATTACCGAAGGTAGCCGCTGAAATCGCTTCACGGAATGGCTCAGCGCTACCTAGCGCTTCGCGTAAACGTTGGACATTACAATTCTGTGTTAAGCCGGTCACGCCGGTATCGCCGGTGATTTCAATGTAACACTCGCGAAACGATAGGGGTTTTTTGCGCGCATCAAAGAAGTCGTCCAGCATCACCGCTACTTTATCGGCCCGGTCTTGGCCGTGTTCGGTACGCACATCGCCTAAGCCCTTAACATGACCGGATTCGGTCAGCTTAGCCAGTACGGCACGCTCTTCGTTCATCGCTTCTTTGACATTTTCGACTGTCAAGACCTGGTCGTTTTCAAAACGTTTGCGCAACTTAGCGACCACCGGTTCCGGTAAGTCACAGTGTTTAAGCAGATAACGCGCCTCCACTTGCGCTTCGACTAAACGGATTCTGGCGTCTAACGTATCCGCAGCATCTTGAGTCTGTGGCTGCGCGACTGATGGC
>CAWUNX010000385.1:0-3611 GCA_963923905.1 uncultured Methylocucumis sp. | reverse complement strand
ACCGCGACCCATGCCCACGAAGCCAGTGACTCGGTTAATTCCGCTAAGCATTTAGCGTTAAAAGGTGGCGATGTCGTTAAATCAGCAATTAACGCGATGCAAGAAATCAATGAAAGCAGCAGCCAAATTGCCGAAATTATCTCGGTGATTGACGAAATAGCGTTTCAAACCAACTTATTAGCGTTAAACGCGTCGGTCGAAGCCGCTCGCGCTGGCGAGCAAGGTCGTGGTTTCTCCGTCGTCGCATCGGAAGTGCGTAACCTCGCGCAACGTAGCGCAACAGCAGCCAAACAAAGTAGCGAGTTAATTCAAAACAGCGTACAAAAAGTGCGTGCGGGTAGCGCGCTGGTTAATGAAACCGGTGCGGCGCTAAACGAAATCGTTTCAAGTGTTGGCAAAGCCAGTGAGCTCGTCAATCAAATTGCTAAAGCCAGTGCCGAACAAACGGCTGGCATCGAACAAGTTAATAAAGCCGTTGCGCAATTGGATGAAATTACTCAACAAAATGCGGCCTTAGCGGAACAAGCCTCCGCTGCCAGCATATCGATGAGTGAGCAAGCGTCAAATATGACTAAGCTATTAAACTTCTTTAAACTCAACTCACAGCACAAAACTAAACCGGCATTAGCGTCTAAACCTAGCCCTGATGACGAATGGGAAGAGTTTTAAAACTGTGCAATCACTTCACTTAAGGTGTTTACCATGACTAACGCCATAGATGCTAAAAATAATCCGTTGGAATCTAATCACATTCAACAATTTCTAACGTTTCAACTGGCGGGTGAAGCGTATGGTGTGGACATATTAAAAGTCCAAGAAATTAGAGGCTGGGAACCCGTTCGGGTCATTCCTAACACTCCGCCGTATATCAAAGGCGTGTTAAATCTACGCGGCTCGGTTGTACCTATCGTCGATTTAAGGGACCGATTCGCGTTAGAGCATAGCGACTACAATCAGAAAACCGTCGTTATCGTCTTGTGTGTTAAGCATTTACACAGCACCTTTGTCATGGGTATTGTCGCAGACGCCGTATCTGACGTGCTAGACATTAAGCTGGATGAGATAAAAAAAGCGCCTAATTTTGGTACGCGCATTGATACCCGTTATATGCGTGGTATGCATGTTTATAAAAAAAATATGATTATGTTGTTAGATGTCGATAAATTATTAAATCCCGATGAACTTGAAAGCCTGGATGGCTTGGAGTAGTCCGTGAGAGTCGTCGCAATAGTTAATCAAAAAGGGGGGGTCGGCAAAACCACGACTTCAGCTAATTTGTGTCACGCTATTGCTGAAATGGGAAAAAAGGTAACCGTTATTGATTTAGACCCGCAAGGTCATTTAGCGGTGTCATTAGGTATTCGGGACGCTAAACAAGATGGCATTGACGCCGTTATGTTAGGCGAGAAAACGTTGGAGCAGGTTGTATTAACGGTCAGACCCAACCTGCAACTCATCGTGTCTGGACCTAAGCTGATGCAAATCGAGCAATTAAATAGCAGCAGCCCACACCGTGGCGATATGTTGAAAACAGCGTTAGCCTCAGGTTTAACCGAGCAAGATTATATTTTTATCGATTGCCCACCCTCATCAGGCTTATTAGTGGTCAATGCGTTATTTGCCGCTGACGAATTATTAATCCCGATGACTAGCGATTTTATGGCACTGCAAGGCTTATCGCACTTAATGGGTACGGTGAAAAAATTTGAAAAATCACTGACCAAGCAATTTAAACTGTGGTTAGTTATTTCGCGTTACACGCCCAATCGGAAAATATCTAAGCAAGTGTTAAATCTATTGCTACAGCACTTTCCCAACACGATTTTAGCAACCGTTATTAAAGAAACTAACGTCTTAGCCGAATGCCCTAGCTTCGGCAAGACTGTATTGGAATATAGCCCAGGTAGTCGTTCAGCATTGGATTTTCAAAAGCTTGCAACTGACTTTATACAAGGCAAGGTAATGTATGGCAAATAATGAAGAAAATAGTCTTATAGGCTACGATCCCTTAGCATGGATGGAGCAAGAACAATCCGATGTGGCCGAGCCTAGCGATGATATTTTAGCGGCTACCGGTTTGATGGCGAGCCAAGACACTGAAGATAGCGATATTGACCCAGAACTCGTAGCAGAAAATAGCTCTGAACCTGATGAAGAGGCCGCCATGATTGATGACACGACCGAACAGCAACAGACTGAAGATGAAATCAGCGCCGAAAGTCCGGTTTTACTGGAGCCTTTGCAAAATATTCAAAATGTCGGTCGATTACATCAACGCTTGAAAAAAGTTTTGGCGGCTAATGACTTAATTGAAATAAACGCTTCCGAAGTGAATTCTATTGATACCACAACGTTACAACTTCTGGTGGCATTAAAAAAAGACGTGAGCAAATTAGATAAGATTTTATTGTTTGACTCACCTTCACCGCGTTTTTATGAATCGGTTAAATTGCTGGGCTTACTTGATGTACTTGACATTAAATGATACTCAACCGCTAAGGCAAGCAAACCAACATGGCCGTCGTAGAGAAAGAACGCGAGTTTAAATTTACTTTCGATGATTTTAATTTTCTTAGAAGATTATCGAATCAACATTCGGGTATACAAGTACCCGATGAACGTTTTGATATGTTTTATTCGCGGCTTTCTAAACGAGTTAGACGGCTAGGTTTTACGACGTTTAAGGAATATTGTGACTATTTAGAGCAAAATCCTGACTTAGAATTTACCGATTTTATAAATGCTATCACGACTAACTTAACCTCATTTTTTCGAGAAAATCATCATTTCGACTATTTACGCGATACCGTAATCCCTGAATTATTAGTCAGAAACCAAGCGACTCGCACGATTAAAGCATGGTCAGCAGGTTGCTCTACGGGTGAAGAACCTTATTCAATTGCCATGACGCTATTGGAAAACGTACCAGCAGGATGGGATATTAAAATTCTGGCAACCGATTTAGATACGGCCGTATTAAAAACAGCGGAAGAAGGAATTTATACTGAGGACCGTATTACTGGCATTGATGAAAAACGCATCAAAAAGTGGTTTTTACGCAATAAAAATAACCCGGAACACGTCAAAATGAGTTCCGAATTAAAACAAATTATTCGTTTTAAACAATTAAATTTAATTAGAGAATGGCCCATGAAAGGCCCGTTTGATTTTATTTTTTGTCGTAATGTGCTGATTTATTTCGACAGAGAAACCAAAGCATCGCTGGCCAAACGCTATGCCGAAATTTTAGCGAGTCGTTCATGGTTATTCATAGGTCATTCCGAATCTTTAAGCCAATTATCAACGGATTTGGAATTAGTGGCTTGCACCAGTTACCGGAAAATAAAGTAATTACCATGAGTAACAAAGAACCTGTAGACAGCCCTTCCATTGCCGGTTTTGAACAAATTAACCGCTATATGGACAACACGCATGGCATTATTGCGGCAAAATTATTGCCAGGCGAATATTATGTCACCAAAGAAAATGAACTCATCACGACAGTGCTAGGCTCGTGTATTTCCGCCTGTATCCGCGATAAAGAAAGCGGTATAGGTGGTATGAACCATTTTATGCTGCCGGTCACGAGTACCGAAAAGCTTCGCCAACAA
>CAWUNX010000384.1:0-3613 GCA_963923905.1 uncultured Methylocucumis sp. | reverse complement strand
ATAAGAGACAGAGATAGCGATGCTGAGCGCAGAATTGCCGCAGTAGGTGCTGAAATTGGCTTGTTGTCAGCTCATTATAAATTACTCGCTAAGGGTAAGCCGGGTAGCGAGGACAACGCGGACGCAAGAGCTGAAGCATTACGCGCACGGTTACAGCAAGATGCTGAAGCGGCGACTGAATTTGTTAAGTTACTAGATTTATTACAGCCAGCTGATTTTATCGCAGGTTTAATGGAGTTAGTACAGCGTTGGAGCTTCTTGGCAGCGCAACAACCTGAAATTGCTAACAACTGGTTAAGCTTTAAATTTCCGGAAAAACGTGATTTCGAGCAGTTAGTCAAACATGACACGATAAGCCGTGGCGAATACAGCGTTTGGATGGGTGAAGCAGAGCATAGACGCCGTCGTGATGGTTTTAAGTTGACTGATACGCGCTATCAGCAACGCGAGGTATTGTCAGAAGTCAATCATTGTATTTATTGCCACGAGCGGGACACTGACTCATGCTCTAAAGGCATGCGCAATAAGAAAAATAATACCTTTAAAGTTGACCCATTAGGCGAAATTACGATTGGCTGTCCGCTAGAAGAAAAAATTTCCGAAATGCATTTGGTTAAACGCCGTGGCGACAATATTGGCGCGCTAGCGGTGATCATGATTGACAATCCTATGTGCCCAGGTACAGGCCATAGAATTTGTAACGAATGCATGAAAGGCTGTATTTATCAAAAAACCGACCCGGTTAATATTCCAGAAATCGAAACCAACGTGTTAACTGATGTATTGTTTATGCCTTATGGTTTTGAAATATACAGCTTTTTGACGCGTTGGAATCCGTTAAACGTTAAACGACCACACATGTTGCCGTATAACGGTAAAAATGTATTAGTCGTTGGCTTAGGGCCAGCGGGTTATACCATGAGTCATTACTTGCTGAACGAAGGTTTTGCCGTGGTCGGTATCGATGGTTTAAAACTAGAGCCGCTGCCGCTTGCATTAACGGGTGATGCTGAACACATGCCTGAGCCTATCGCCGATTTCAACGAGTTATACGAAGATTTAGATAAACGCGTGTTAGCAGGCTTCGGTGGCGTGGCTGAATACGGCATTACTGTGCGTTGGGATAAAAACTTCTTAAAAGTCATTTACCTAACATTAAAACGCCGTGCGGCATTTAAAAGCTACGGTGGTGTGCGTTTTGGCGGTACCGTGACGATAGATGATGCTTGGGATATGGGCTTTGACCATATTTGTATTGCAACGGGCGCGGGCAAGCCAACTGTCATTGATTTACAAAACAATTTATTGCGCGGTATACGCAAAGCTTCGGATTTTTTAATGGCATTGCAATTAACCGGTGCAGCCAAAGCATCGTCTATGGCGAATTTACAAGTGCGCTTGCCAGCCGGTGTCATCGGTGGTGGTTTAACGGCGATAGATACGGCAACCGAATTAATGGCGTATTATCCGGTGCAAGTGGAAAAAGTCTTGCATCGCTATGAAGTGTTATGCGCTAAGTTAGGTGAGGCGGTGGTCAGACAACGCTATGACCAAGAAGAATTAGGCATTTTGGATGAGTTTTTAACGCATGGTAAAGCCATTAAAGCCGAACGCGCCCGTGCCGAAGCAGCAGGTGAGTTACCTGATTTCCAACCGCTGTTATGGTCTTGGGGCGGCGTGACGTTGTTTTATCGTAAGGGTATTAACGATGCGCCGGCTTATCGGCAAAACCACGAAGAAATTGCTAAAGCGTTAGAAGAAGGTATTGCGTTAGCTGAAGGCATGAGTCCTAAAGCGGCTATTGCTGATGAATTCGGTCATTTACGAGCAGTTGAATTCGACAAGCTAGCCTCTGACAATGGTCGCTGGTCTAGCTCAGGGCAAAGTGTAGAGATTGCTTTGCGTAGCCTTTATATTGCGGCGGGTACTTCGCCTAATACCATTTATCAAAGCGAATATCCTGATACCTTTGTGATGGATAAAAGCTTCTTCCAACGCTATGAGCCTTCGATAGAGAACGGCGTTGTGAGCCTAGTCGACAGCCACGATGAAACTAAGCCCAAACTGGGTAAACCTGCGCCATTAACGTCTTATCAGAAAGATAGCAAATACATAAGTTTTTATGGCGACAACCATCCGGTTTATGCCGGTAACGTTGTAAAAGCGATGGCCAGCGCTAAACATGGTTATCCTTATGTCGCGAAGTTATTTGCTGGTGAATTAGCATCGCTAAATCCAGCTGAACAAGCGCAACGTGATGTAAGCTTAACAGCTTGGCAACAGCAACTAGATGAAGCTTTTACTGCGACGATTGTTGCGATTAATCGCTTAACACCGACTATTATCGAAGTCGTGGTCAAAGCACCAATGGCTGCTAAGCGCTTCCAACCTGGGCAGTTCTACCGGGTACAAAATTTTGAAGCGACTGCGCCCGTGGTTGCTGGCACGGTATTAGCGGCAGAAGGTTTAGCGTTAACCGGTGCTGAAGTCGACCAAGAACAAGGCACGATTTCGTTAATTGCGCTGGAAATGGGTTCGTCCTCGCGCTTATGCGCGCATTGGAACATAGGTGACCCGCTTATTCTTATGGGGGTTACCGGTGCGCCGACAGAGATACCGACAGGTCAAACGGTATTATTGCTAGGCGGTGGTTTAGGTAACGCCGTGTTGTTCTCAATCGGCAAAGCTTTACGTGCAGCAGGTAACCGCGTGATTTATTTCGCGGGTTATAAATACCGTCAAGATGTCTTTAAAGTCGAAGACATTGAAGCCGCGTCTGATTTAATTATTTGGTCAGTCGATAAAACTGCCGACGATGTAGCGGCGATACCAGTGACCAGGCCGCAAGATAAAACCTTCGTCGGCAACATCTTGCAATGCATGTTGGCTTATGCCAACGGCGAATTAGGCGAGCAACCGATTTTATTATCCGACGTTGACCATTTAATCGTGATTGGTTCAGACCGTATGATGGCAGCGGTAAAAGACGCACGTTACAACGTATTAAAACCGTATTTAAGCAAAGTGCAACATGCGATAGGCTCGATTAACTCGCCTATGCAATGCATGATGAAAGGTATTTGTGCGCAATGCTTATGTAAACACGTCGATGCTGAAACGGGTAAAGAATATTTTGTTTATTCTTGTTACAACCAAGACCAGGAGTTAGATAAAGTCGATTTCCCGCATTTAAACGCAAGATTAAAACAAAATTCAGTACAGGAAAAATTATCGAATCTTTGGCTGGATTATTTGCTGGAACAACAGCAAGATACAGCCGCTTGAGATTCAGCTAAGCTTTAAACGCCAAATTTTATGAACATTGTTTTTGTTTAGGAGAATAAATACATGCAAACTCATAGTGTGCAGCGCTTACTGTTAGCCGCTGTAATTTGTCTAATCAGTGCTTGTGCGTCAGACAAACCGATGCCAGTTCAGCCACAGCCTATGATTTCAGGCGAAGCCATGATGCGCGAAAGCCAAGGTATTGCCCATCTTAGCGAGCGCTGGCGCGCAGGCAAGCAAATGGTCGAACGAGGCAATGCTTTAGTGCGCGACGGCCAGATTAAGATTGATGAAGGCAATCGTATGATTGATGAAGGCAATAAAATCG
>CAWUNX010000383.1:0-3626 GCA_963923905.1 uncultured Methylocucumis sp. | reverse complement strand
CCCCTAGCCCATACAAAATATCATTGGCAATCGCTAAAGCATCCGCTTGGTCGGTAAATGGCGTAACCGAAACAACCGGGCCAAAAATCTCTTCTTGAAAAATTCGCATCCGATTATGGCCGGCAAACACCGTCGGTTCGACATAATAGCCACCGGCTAATTCGCCTTCTAGCTCACAACGTTTACCACCGGTTAATAACTGTGCGCCTTCTTGCTGGCCAATATCGATATAAGCCAGAATCTTTTCTAACTGGTCGTTAGACGCTTGCGCACCAATCATCGTGTCGGTGTCGAGAGGATGACCACGGCGGATACTATTGACTCTAGCCACGCCGCGCGCTAAAAAGTCGTCATAAATAGCTGCTTGGATTAACGCGCGCGATGGACATGTACACACTTCGCCTTGATTCAGCGCAAACATGGCAAATCCTTCTAACGCCTTATCGGCAAAATCGTCATCCTTTGCAAAGACATCGGCAAAGAAAATATTCGGTGATTTACCGCCTAACTCTAATGTCATTGGGATTAAATTTTCCGAGGCGTATTGCATAATTAAACGGCCTGTCGTGGTTTCGCCGGTAAACGCAATCTTGGCAATCCGCCGATTACTCGCTAGAGGTTTACCCGCTTCTACGCCAAAACCATTCACGACGTTTAACACGCCGCGCGGTAATAAATCGCCTATTAATTCTAATAACACCATAATACTAGCCGGTGTTTGCTCAGCGGGTTTTAAGACCACACAGTTACCTGCGGCTAATGCTGGTGCAAGTTTCCATGCGGCCATTAAGATAGGAAAATTCCACGGAATAATTTGACCAACCACGCCTAACGGTTCATGAAAATGATACGCCACCGTCGTGTCATCAATTTCGCTTAAGCTACCTTCTTGCGCACGAATACACGCCGCAAAATAACGAAAATGATCCGCCGCAAGTGGAATGTCAGCGGCCAGTGTTTCGCGAATTGGCTTGCCGTTATCCCAGGTTTCTGCAACCGCTAACATCTCCAAATTTTCGTCAATGCGCTCTGCTATTTTTAGTAAGATATTGGCACGTTCAGCCGGTGCGGTTTTTGCCCAGCCAGATTTAGCCGCATGAGCCGCATCTAACGCCAATTCAATATCTTCCGCCGATGACCGTGCAATCTCGCAAAACACTTGGCCTGTAACAGGCGTTAAATTATCAAAGTACAGCCCTTTTACCGGCTTTACCCAAGCACCGCCAATATAATTGTCATAACGTGGTTTAAACTGGACTTTACTATCAGGTTGGTTAGGATTGGAATAGCGCATAGAAACACTCTGGTTGTTAAAGGATAGCCATCATTTCGATGTCGTTGTAATTATTAAGCGACTGCGTTTTACGCTGATGTTTAGAAAAGTTCAACTTAATTTTTAACTCGTTTAAGATGGCTACTTAACTATTGTCTTAAACACGGTTATTTTTTATGCATGAACAAGAAGGCGTCATTAAATATCAACTTAAACACAGCCATGAAGCACTCACCGACGATTTATCTTTGGCAGAAATTAATGCTTGGCGCAACATCTTATATAAGCTGCATTTAATAGGACAAGACCCCTGCCGCTATGGCGGCTTAGGTTATGGCAATTTAAGCCAACGAATACGCTCGGATAGCCAACAATTTATTATCAGCGGTACACAAACAGGCCACTTAGAGCAGCTAAGCCGACACGACTACTGCGTAATCACTCGCGCATCGCCGAAAAACAATGCGATTGAAGCGCTAGGCGAATGTCAACCTTCATCCGAAGCGCTCACTCATGCCAGCGTATATGCCCAAGATGCATCCATACAAGCCGTTATTCATGTGCATAGCCCTGAAATATGGCGGCAAACTCAAACGCTTAGCCTCGCTCATACCGCTGCCGAGATTCCTTACGGCACGCCCGAAATGGCAGAGGCCGTTGCCCGTTTATTGCAAGACCCGTTGATGAAACGCTCAGCACTATTCACTATGCTAGGTCATGAAGATGGCGTTATTAGCTTTGGTCGCAGTCTTGCTGAAGCGGCACAAGTGCTTATTAATGTATTAGTACGCGCATTAATGCTCTGTACTCCGTTAACATAAACGTATTGAACGCTATTGTTTACTTAAGTTAAAAGTTAGTTTTTATTTTATACAATAGCAGAAATCTTGGTAAAAATTTCTATAAGATATTGTATTAACTATATTTTCAGCTATGATTCTTTATGATGGTTTGTCGTTAACAACCATCTGATAGACTAAAACCCAATGTGTTCAAAGAATAAAGACATCACATAGTCAGCAGAAAAGTTAGGTGCTGATTTCAAAGTAAAACACAGGAGAGAATAATGAATAAGTATACCGCTGAATTTATAGGAACTTTTTGGCTAGTCTTAGGTGGCTGTGGTAGCGCGGTACTCGCCGCCGCATTTCCAGAGGTCGGCATTGGCTTGCACGGCGTGTCATTAGCGTTTGGCTTAACCGTACTTACCATGGCGTATGCGATTGGTCATATTTCAGGCTGCCATTTAAACCCTGCCGTATCGGTCGGACTCTGGGCGGGTGGGCGTTTTCCCGCTAACCAATTATTACCTTATATTGCCGCGCAAGTCATTGGCGCTATCGTTGCCGGTGGCGTGTTATTTATTATCGCCAGCGGCAAACCTGGATTTGATTTAGCTGCGGGATTTGCGTCTAATGGCTACGGCGAGCACTCGCCAGGTGGCTATAGTTTAGTGTCGGCTTTAGTCACCGAAGTCGTCATGACCATGATGTTTCTTTTAGTGATTTTAGGTGCAACCGACCGGAGAGCGCCCGCCGGTTTTGCCCCTATCGCCATTGGCCTGTGCTTAACGTTAATCCATTTAATCTCTATTCCGGTAACTAACACCTCAGTCAATCCAGCGCGCAGCACCGGTGTTGCCGTGTTTGTCGGAGATTGGGCGTTGATACAATTATGGCTTTTTTGGCTAGCGCCTATGGCTGGCGCTTTACTCGGTGCTTTTATTTATCGCTTTATCGGTGAGGAAACTCAGATTTAACAACTAGGGGGCGGCAACGCCCCCTAACTTTCGATTAAATCCAGTCTTGGGGCTTTAAATAGCGCTCGTATAGCAACGCTTCTGGCGTAGCCGGTTCTGGCTGCCAGTTATAACGCCAATGCGCAACAGGCGGTAACGACATTAAAATCGATTCTGTTCGACCACCTGATTGTAATCCGAATATCGTGCCACGGTCATAAATCAAATTGAATTCAACATAACGCCCGCGTCTATATAACTGAAACTCGCGTTCACGTTCGCCATAAGGTGTGTCTTTACGTCTCTGCACAATAGGTAGGTACGCATCAATATAAGCATTACCGACGCTTTGCATAAACGCAAAACAAGTAGCAAAATCCCAATCATTTAAATCATCAAAAAATAAACCGCCGACGCCACGCGTTTCATTTCTATGTTTTAAAAAGAAATAGTCATCACACCATTTTTTATAATTCGCATACACCTCAGAACCAAACGGCTCACAGGCGGCGCGTGCCGTGTTATGCCACTCAATCACATCTTCATGGAATGGATAATAAGGCGTTAAATCCTGTCTCTTATACACATCTGACGCTGCCGACGATACTCCTTGTG
>CAWUNX010000382.1:0-3645 GCA_963923905.1 uncultured Methylocucumis sp. | reverse complement strand
GATTATAAATGAACGAGCTTGTTGTTTGGCTTTGTGTCAGTAATTCCGATAGGTTGATGACCAATGACGTGATGGCGAACTCTATGGCGTTTTACCGGTGTTGTTACTGAGCCGCAATTAAAAACACTACCCAAAACGGTCTTCATAGCTTATAACTTTAGTTCGTAGTGCGAAGAGCAGGTTTAGGTTACAAACTAGGCGTTCAAACATAAAACAATAATAACTAAGGTATCGTATGAAACAACAACACATCGTATTAAGCTTATTTATGGCGGCATTAGCAATGCCTAATATCAGCAGTGCAGATGCAGCACCGGAGCGGCAACAGCAGTTACGCCTTCACACAGGCGTGCCGAAGAAAACAGGCGATTTATTATTTTCTTATACGACGGAATGGCAAAAAGCTGATGCTGATCCGTTTCGCGTGACTAGTATTAGCTTTATTAACAATAGCAAACTAACCGGCGATAATCCTGCCGCGCAAGTGAGTAAGAAATTGGTAACGGCTTTCAAAGACAGCATGACACAAGTTGATCCAGGGGCTAGAGGGGCGGTGGTCAGTCAAAAAGACCAAGAACCGGCTTTTACCCTAAGCAACCGCGCAGGATTTGTGCTCAATTGGATTACGGTACGTGATTATACCAATCAAAGCATGAGCTATGATTTAGTGGATAAGACCTTTGGCGACAATACCGTAACGGTCGCGCTTGATTTAGTTTTGGCCTCTGATGTGGAATATTTAGATCAATACAATCCAGGCAATAGAACCACGGCTTCACACGGTGACATCGTTATTAGCATCGATAACCGTAGTGTGACAATTAAAACTGATGGTAAAACCACCGCCCAGTTAGAGCAAGAGCTCGCGCGAGAATTGAACGCTAAAATCAATGCAACGCCGCTGATTCCGGTTATTGTCAGTAAAGATAAGCGAAATATTAAGCCTTTTGATGGCAGTGAAGTGCAGTTAACACTGGTCGGTGCTGAGAAAATTACTGTTAAAGTCGATGATCCAGAATTAGGCGTAATTACTCAGTTTAAGTTTAAACAAAAAGAGACTGCTTCCGTGTTACCGATGGCCTCGGAAGGAAATGACACAGTGTTATACGGATTGGCTATAGCGGGATTAGCTGCTTTAGGGTATTTCTTTGGTTTTAGGAATAAGAAATCGGCTTAATGGTTAGATGTGATTTTTCTGGATTACCAAGTTAAGTTGGAACAGATAACATTTCTTCAAGAGATGTTATCTGTCAATCGTGGGATTAAATTGTAAGTCGAGTTCTTTTCTGTGCGCCTAACATCCACCAAAACACTAACGCCGTCAAAATACCTAGGGTTAGTTTAGCTGCTAACGGATAAACGGGATTAGGCGAGATATAGCCTTCGATTAATCCGGCTAGGAGTAGAAACGGTGTGGCGGCACATAAAATTTTCCCCGTATCGAAGCTAGTTTGTCGAAAAGCGTGTAGGCGATTGCGCGGCCCTGGTCTAATCAGGCTTTCGCCTAATTGTAAGCCCATTGCACCGGCTATTAAAATCACACTGAGTTCTACTGGGCCGTGGCCGATAATAAACGCAAACAAGCGCCCAGCTAAACCGTGTTGCGCCGTGAACGCAAATGCCGAGCCTAGCATAAAGCCGTTCATGCCCAAAATGTAGAGCGTGCCTAGGCCATAAAGCGCGCCTAACACAAATGCAGTTAAGGTGACGGTGATGTTATTCGCGGCAATGCCTAGCGATAATACCGAAGACGGCATGATGTTAAGCAAGCTATCGGTCCATAACTCGCCGTTTTGCACTTGATTAATCATAGGCTCGGATAACACCAAGCCTATGAGTTCAGGATGGATGCTGATTAATAGCCAGCCTGCTAAGATGCCTAATAAAAAAATAGCTAAGGCACTTAATAGCGAGTGGCGCATGTGTTGAAGTAACACAGGCACTTGAACACGATATAACGCAAAAAACTCGGCTTTTAGTTGTCGTGCAGGTTGATGAAGCTCTTCATAGGTTTTCAGATAAAGCGTTTGTAAATATACCGTAATGGGCGTATTACCTTGAATACGCTTAGATAATGATAAGTCGCTGATAATAGCTTTATAGGCGACGAGCAATGCTCTGGCTTCGTTCAGTGCGTCATCAGGATTAGGCGGAGTTTTTAGCCTAGCATCTAACTGTTGCCAATCAGCTTGGCGCGTCTTTAACCATTCTTTAAGTGCGGCTTGGCTAGTGCTGTTAGGTGTTGTCATAGTAACTTCTCATTTTTAACCGGCAATGTTTAAGTTAAGTTTTTAGCCCTATAATACAGCGATGAAACCCTGGTTATCCAGCCAGACAAAATCCCAGAAGACAGTCGTTTCAAAGGCTATCGCGATGTGGTGATACAAGACTTGACTATCAATGCCACCATCAACACGCCACCCAACCGTTGCTGTTGCAACACTTGCACGGCCTAGGCATTCAACAACCAGTGGTTGTTTAAGCCAACTGATTACTGAAAACGTCGAGCTATTCCATCAAGAAAAAGACACGTTGCTCAATGTCGGCCTTAAGCTCTCGCCCTATGTGCAAACCGATGATACCGGTGCTCGGCACAAGGGTAAAAATGGTTATTGCACCTCTATTGATGAGTTATTCAGTTGGTTTGCCAGCGCCGAAAGTAAACGGCGCATCAACTTTCTGAGCCTACTCAAACAAGGTGTCAATAGCGACTATGTTGTGAATGTGGGCGCATTGGATTACATGGCGCGGCAACTGAATGACTTACAGGAACACACCGTTGCACAGGTGCGAGAGTTCGTTTGGGCGATCTATCGCCATCTTAAAGCCTACCCATTACAGCCGAATGCCGAATCGGCGCAGCTTATCCGCTAACAATTTAACCAACTGACCGAAACCAAAACCTGTTATGCCTCGTTGAATCAAGTCCTCAAGCAATTTAGCAAAAACCGCCATGAACTGCTGTGTGTACTGGATAAACCCTATTTACCACTACATAGCAACTTAAGCGAGCGTGATATTTGCGAATACGTCAAAAAACGTAAAATCAGTAGTAGTACCCGTAGCGATGCGGAACGACGCTGCCGCGATACCTTCGCCAGCCTCAAGAAAACCTGCCGAAAACACGGCGTTTCCTTTTGGGCTTATTTGAAAGCACGTCTCATCGGAGATGAGCGCTTTCCTCCATTAACTGATTTCCTTTATGCCGCTGCCGGTGGATAATGAGAAGTCACAATGATGCCACTTATAAATGGTGTCAGCGTATCTTAATGATAAAACGGTTGAGCTTTGTCCAATCCGATTCAAAAACGAACAAGGTGAGAGCATTTTTGCTACCGATGAGGTTATTGCATCAATGCAGTTAAAATACTTTCAATATCAATCTCTTGCTTAACGCTATCGGCAAACGCTTGAATAGCCTGTTCCCGGTAAATGGCGTAGCAATACCCCTGATACTGTGGATTAATCGCGCGTAAATAATCATTCCTAAACTCATCGTTATCGAACACGCCATGCACATGCGTACCGGCGATAAAACCTGCTTGATAAAACAGCGGATAGCGACTTAAGCGACCACAATGAATTTCATAACCGCTCAGCGCTGTATAAGAACTGTCTCTTATACACATCTCCGAGCCCACGAGA
>CAWUNX010000381.1:0-3659 GCA_963923905.1 uncultured Methylocucumis sp. | reverse complement strand
TGAACTTTAGAGTTAGTTTAGACTATTTGATGATTTATGCACCAACGCCGTTGTTCTGCACGTTCTTGCAATCTGTATTCCGCTTCAATACGGTTAGCCTCTTTCCATTTGTTTGGCGGTACTTTGCCTAGTAGCGCAGCAGTGGATTCTAGCCAGGCTTGGTCATTGGGGTACAACCTCAATTCTGGCGACTAGTAAAATCAAACGGTTATAAAATCGCATTTGTAACTGGTTGTCGATTGCTATCAACAAAAAAAGAGGGGGTATTAGGGGCTGTTGCCGTTTCATTTCAACCAATTGATTTAATTAATTTTTTATACAATTAGTCACAACCTATATCTCTTTATTATGTCGGGTTACGCTATCGCTAACCCAACACACTAATTTGGTCTCCCTATTACAAGCCTTTCATTGGCTATAATCATTAATGCTTCGCCTGATTGATTACCAAGTAGCGTCGCATTAAAGTTGACATCAATGATTTGGTTTTCTTTAGTGACACGTTTTGACTGAATGGCATTTAAAGTCTGGCCTTTCAGTAACTTATTCAAATAGTCTTTTACCCATTTACGTTCTTCAACGGGAATTAAATCGTTGTATGATTTAAATAAGACATCTTGGCTGTTCCAGCCATAAAGCTGTTCTGCGCCTTTGTTCCAGGCGACGATTTTACCGTCAACATCAATCATAATGGTGGCCTCAACCGAATCCATCACTATAGACGCCAGTTTTTGCAGGCAATTTATACATTCATTGCGTTCTTCTTGGTGCTGGTGAAAATAGTCTCGTTCAGTTAGCGCGATGAGTTTTCGCGATGCGTCTTCGGGATAAAAGATACATGCAGAAGCCGCAACATTAACTATCTTGCCCGACTTAGTCACACGATTGGCACGAAATGATGTTTGCGCCTTGCCATTAAGCAACGCGTCAACACTTTGCTGAGCTTTCTTTTTTTCACCTTTTGGAATCAGTTGCTTGAAATTCATGCCCAACGCTTCTTGCTCGGTCCAACCGTATAAATTCTCCGCTCCCGTGTTCCATGTGACAATCTGACCATCAGATTCAATGAGGCAAATCGCATCATTGGAATATTTAACGAACTTAGCAAGGCGTATGGTTTCTTCCTGTTCTCTTTTTTGAATTTCGATTTGTGCGTGTTTTAACTGGTTGATGTCGATAAAAGTAAGAATGACTCCCGCGTTTTGTTTAATCGACACGGCGTAAGGTATGACGCGCATTAAATACCAGTAGTCATTCGTCAATTGGATTTCTTGTTCAAAACTTGTGTGCCCGTTATTGACATCTCTAACAATCTTAAGAATTTCAACCGATTTAATAGAATGCGTCAGATGGAAGAATGGCCTACCTAAATCACTTTCTAAAATATGGAAAATGGCTTGCAATTTAGGCGTAAAGCGCCGAATGTCGAGATTTTCATCAAGGAATAACGTGGCAATATTGGTACTGTTGAACAAATTGTCTAAGTCGTTATTTAATAAGGTCAATTCAACAATCTTACCCTGATGCTCAGCATTGACGGTATAAAGTTCTTCGTTAACCGACTGTAGCTCTTCATTGGTGCTTTGTAATTCTTCGTTACTCGCGAGCAATTCTTCATTAGTTGCTTGCAGTTCTTCATTGGAGGTTTCTAATTCTTCGACCGTTGCCTGCAAATTTTCCCGGGTAAACTGCAGCTCTTGCTCTAAGTCGAGTATACGTTGCTTAGCATCTTGATTAATGTCGTAGGTTTGGCCTTCGGTTTCAAGCGATGAGACTAACTCGGTTTTTTCACGAATCATTATGGCAACTAATGTTTCCTGACTTTTCCGGCCCGGCAGCGGCTTGAATTGAAGCCTAAATGTTCTTGCGGTGTCTTTATCACGCAAACGGATATTGGACAACACAATTTCGCCTTTACCTTTCAAAGCTTTTTGAATACCTGTCGCAATAGGAATAGACAAGTCTTTTTTTACCAGCTTGGTAATATTCCTGACCAACTTGCCCGAAGGATAGGTTAAATAGTCTTTGGCTTCACCGAAGATATGTGAGATTTCCATGTTCTCGTTAACAATTAACGTAAACGGTAACACTTCATCCGATAATGCATTAATAAAACGCTCTAGCACCCTATCATCCTGAGGATAGGTATTGCTTGACCGTTGTACACTACCTGAATAGGCAGGATAGTTCATTAAATGAGTCGAAGTATTGACGAAACCCACTGAGCGTTGCTTGCCTTTGGAACGAAACAATTTTGAGCGCTGGCTGACCGTATCAAAATATTCCACCATCTCACCAATAGATTCAGATGTACCCAGTAATAACAAGCCATCTTTAACCAAAGAGAAATTGAACAGCTCCAATATTTTTTTCTGCATCACCGGTTGTAGATAAATCAAAACATTACGACAACTTAAAAAATGAATGTTGGTAAACGGTGGATCTTTAATCAGGTTATGCTGGGCAAAGACCACCATTTCCCTGATTTTTTGGCTAACCTGAAAATAATCTTCTCGACGGATAAAATATTTTGATAACAGTTTTGGTGGAATATCGGCAATCACGCTTTCCGGATATTTGCCATTACTGGCTTTTTCAATGGCATTGTTATCGACATCGGTAGCAAATATTTTGATTCGAAAATAACGACCGGTTTCTTCTCGGTATTCTGCCAGCAACATAGCGAGTGAATAGGCTTCTTCACCGGTAGAACACGCCGTGACCCAAACCCGCAGCTCTTCGCCTTGCGCGAGTGTTTCTAGTTGTTCCAACCATTTTTCTTTAATGTCTTCAAAAACTTGTTCGTCGCGGAAGAAACTGGTCACACCAATCAGTAATTCTTGATATAACACGTAAATTTCATTCGAATTATTTTGCAAAAATAACAAATACTCTTGTAAATCGCGCAACTGATTTATAGTAATTCGTCTTTCTATCCGTCTAACAACCGTATTAGGTTTATAGAAAGTAAAGTCGATTTTGCATTTATCCCGCAAAATCGCAAAAATCCGGTTCATATCATTGTCATCATCTGGCACCAAGCTTTTTTCTTGTAGAGTGGCATACGGATGTTTGACAAATGCCAATAATTGCGCGGGCATTTTTTCCGGCGGTAAGCAGAAATCGGCTAGCCCTGTCGCAAAAGCATTCTTGGGCATACCATCAAATTTGGCGGTGCTTTCATCTTGCACCATAACCATGCCGCCGTACTCTTTGATGGCACGGATACCGCGCGTACCATCGCTACCCGTACCAGACAAAATGATTCCAACAGCTTTTTCTCTAGCATCCTCAGCCAGTGAACGCAGAAACAAATCAATAGGCAAGTTAATATTTTTCGAATGTTCTTGTTCTACTAACAGCAATTTGTTGTGAAAAACCGTCACATTTTTACTGGGTGTAATCAGATAAATTGAATCCGGCTCAATCACCATGCCATCTTCAATCCGCTTTACCGGCATACGGGTGTGCTTGGACAACAACTCAGCCATCAGGCTTTTATAATGAGGCGATAAATGCTGGATAACGACAAAAGAAATGCCTGCAATATTAGGCATGTGTTTGAAAAATGCTTCTATCGCCTCCAATCCACCTGCTGATGCGCCGATACCGACAATATAATGTTGATTTTTTGTCTCTGGTGAGCGGCTCTCATTGTC
>CAWUNX010000380.1:0-3672 GCA_963923905.1 uncultured Methylocucumis sp. | reverse complement strand
ACACAAGGAGTATCGTCGGCAGCGTCAGATGTGTATAAGAGACAGGCGTTGATTGAAAAACTCAATCGGCAAACGCAACACATGCCACACGAAGGTATTAGATGACGATAACGCTAAGCGCATTTCTAAGCGCAATAAATAGGTTTGCTGTAAAAACGTGAAGGCACCGCGCAGCACAGCCGTCAGCGCCATGCCCAAAAGCAAAGGCACTGTCCAATTGAGCATCCCGTCGATAAGTATCTTGTCAACGAATACCTGACTGAAAATAGGAATGGCAAGACCAGGTGCTACTAAAGCCAAACTAGCCAATATCACAAACAGCAGCGCTGACCCTGTGCTTTTAAGACGCGGCTTTAATGATTTGAGCAAACCGCGCGGTTGACCAGCGGCTCGAAAATCCGGCCCTATATCGAATACCAAGGCTATACCCGTATAAGCTTTGTTGAACTCTTCCAAAGTAACGGTACGCGGGCCTACGGCAGGGTCGTTAAGATAAACTCGGCGTTTGCCGAAGCCTTCCACGACCAAAAAATGATTGAAGTTCCAGAACACGATGAGGGGAAATTTCTGCCGCTGTAGACTGCTAGTTTCTAAACGCATACCTTTAGCGGTCAAACCATAATTACGCGCTGCTCGCACAACATTGCCAGCTTTACTGCCATCACGCGAAACACCACAAGCGACGCGCAGCTCTTCTAATGGCACAAAACGCCGATAATGCCCTAGCACTATCGCCAATGCCGCTGCCCCGCATTCCACCGCCTCCATTTGTAGCACGGTAGGCGTGCGCACCCTGGCATAATCGCTGGTATTTTTTTGACTACGCTGAGTCAACCATTTTTTTAGCACGCGAGTAACCTGCTTATAAGCCTATTGCTTCTTCTAAGCGGGGCAATAGCAAACTGATTGGCCGTTTAGTTTCGACAATAAATACGCCCGTTACTGGCGTTCCGCTCTCTACGCTTAGCTGACGTCCGGCTTTGGACGACCAAGCATAGCCGCTTAAGGTTGCAGAGTCGCTCACTAAGGCAACGGTCACCATAATCGGCGGTCCTTGTTTGGAAAGTTCACGCACCACAGCAGCGTTATTCAATAATGCCATCATACCGGCTTCCGTAGCAGGATATTGCGATACCCGGTCAATTGTACCGGCCAGATAACCATAACGTTCTTTTTTATAAGTCACTGGCGAAATATGCACAGGCATTCCGGCTTGCAAGCGTTCACTATTAGTAAAAGCAGGTAAATAAATGACGGCCTCCAATGGGGTGGCTTGGCGTTCCAAACTGAATAAACACTGACTCTCGATAGCGTCAGCACCAGGCGTTACGCTAATCTCAATGATTTTTGCATCGTAAGGGCTGACGATTTCAGAGGCTTTTTGGTAACGGTATTGCAACTCCTGTAATTGGTTTTTTCGATTGATAATACGCAATTGTAAGTTTTCGAGTTGCCCCGTGTTAGTCAACGCACTTTTCTCCAGCTCCAATTCCTCTAAAGCCAGAGTCGCTGTATGAATTTGCTGCTTAAGCATAGGCAACGAAACACGTCCCAAGACCTGCCCTTGATGCACGGTATCGCCGGGCTTAAGGCTTGCCAACTCAGTCACTGTGCCGCTTTCAGCAGTCATAATGTTAATCATGCCACCGGGACGAACTAAAATCCCTGTACCAGACACCGTAGTTGTTAGCGAGCCGAAGACGCTCCAAGCAACGACAACGCATAATATTGCCACAAGCGCACCTAAAGCTAACCAAGCACAAGGCCGGGTTACTTTTAAAAATAAATCGAGCTGCTCTGGGCTGGACAGAGTTTCCAAAGCCGATTGGCGAAAAAGCCGGTTATTCATCAGGTAATGGTGGGCGATTGGTTACGATGGTGACAGCGATATTTAAGATTTAGGTTTGAATTTTAAATGATTATCTTGCAATAATCCTACTTATCTCGACATAGCGTTGAGCATGGGTTAGATTTGTAAATTGTCAAACGACCCGCAAACGTTGTTAAGCTCGGTAATAGCTACGTCGTATCTGCATGTAAATTCCCAAGTGTATGGGGCATTATAAATTCCAAAACTAGCCTGTATGATTAAACGTCCCATCTTCAAAGCCCATTATCAAATCACGCGTATTCCCGGAGAAGGCGTATTGCTGCTATCAGAAAACGATACTCGTGCATTGTATGGGGCAATCTACGAGGCTATTGTTCCATTGTTAGATGGACGTGACGCAGACGCCGTTGTTGATGCGCTAGCCACGCACATTAATCCAGCTAAAGTTTACTACGCATTGCTGCTGCTAGAAAAAAAGGGTTATATCACAGAATACAGCCAGGACATTGCACCGGCTACAACGGCATTCTGGCATGGTCTTGACCTTGAACCGACACTCCCCAAGGATGTACAGCGACGACCAGTAAACTTAGTGGCATTAAATCCAGCATTCGCCGAACCGTTCCGTATTGCATTAGCCGAACTGGGTATCGCTACTGACACTGCTGAGAAAACCGGCCTAGATGTAGTGCTAACCGACGATTATTTATCGCCAGAACTATCTGAATATAATCGCGCCGCCTTAGACCGGAAATCTCCGTGGTTGTTGGTTAAACCCAGCGGCCACAGCATTTGGCTGGGTTCCTTATTCATACCCGGAACAACAGCTTGCTACCAATGTTTGCAACCGCACTTAGCGCGTAACCAAATCGCTCGCCGCTTCGCCGCCGATAAAACAGGACAAACTGTCATGCCAGCGCTATCGATAGCCAGCTTGCCGACTACATTGGCATTAGCCGCTAGACTTACCGCTTTAGAAATTGCCAAATTTTGGCATGGTTATACCGACCAGAAGCTAACTGACCATATCATAAGCCTAGACCTCGCCTGTTTAGCGACGCAATCCCATGCTTTCATGCGTGACCCTAATTGCAACTGCTGCGGTAAACCTGAACCGTTAAGCCCGCCTACACCGCCGCAATTACTGAGCCGCCCAGCGACTTTCGTGCGCGACGGCGGCAGTCGCACTGTAGCGGCGGAAGCGACTTTTCGCAAATATCAACATCTCATCAGCCCCATCACCGGTGTTGTCAATATTTTAGAACCCGTTCGTATTGAGAGTCCGGCACATGTGGTGATTGCTGGGCATAATTTCGCACTACGCATGGATACGTTGGATTTCCTAAAACACAACTTGCGTTATGCCAGCAGTGGCAAAGGAGTTTCTGAAATTCAGGCAAGAACCAGCGCGTTGTGTGAAGCCCTAGAACGCGATGCTGGACTTGCAACAGGACGTGAATACCACATCACAGCAAGCTACAGGGATTTACGAGACGATGCCATTCACCCTAATGCGTGTATGCTGTATAGCGACAATCAGTATAAGTTGCGCGATGTCATAAACGCTAAAGGCTCGAAATTCAATCGAGTGCCAGAACCGTTTGATGACAATTATCCATTGCATTGGTCGCCGGTTTGGTCGCTAACCGAGCAACGTTTCAAATATCTGCCTAGCCAATTTTTGTATTTCAAGGCTAAGGCAGCGGACGATGATGGCACGTTTTATTGCCAAAGCTGCTCCAATGGCAATGCGTCCGGCAATCATCTGGAAGAAGCCGTGCTGCAAGGTGTAGTGGTCTAATAATAACGGACAGAGAGATAGGTTGATAAACTAAAAACAC
>CAWUNX010000379.1:0-3709 GCA_963923905.1 uncultured Methylocucumis sp. | reverse complement strand
AGACTGTTTTTTGTACCGGTTTCATGGTTAGAGCAGTTTTTCTCGGTGTTGGGGCAAGGTGCTTTATATCAGCGGTTATGTGGTAACTTAGTGGTCGATATGACAAAAACCTGTGAAGATTTAGCGTGGCGTCCGGTCATACAAGGGCATGATGCAGTCTTGGCGACTGTTGCGCGAGTGTTACGTTAATGGCTCTATTATTGCTGTTATTAATGATTGTGTTCGTGTTGTCATGGCAATTAACGGGGCTGGTTCGTCGTTATGCATTGGCTAAACAATGGTTGGATATTCCTAACGCGCGTAGTTCGCATTTTACGGCTACACCTAGTAGTGGTGGCTTGGCCTTTGTGGGGGTATTTTTAATAGGCATTACTGGCTTGTTGATAATGCATAGACTACCGTTAACGACATGGTTGAGTTTTTGTGGCGCTGGTATTGCAGTCGGATGGATAGGATTTCAAGATGATAAACAGTCGGTTGCAATACATTGGCGTTTGTTGGTTCATCTATTGGCGGCTGTTTGGGGGCTGTGTTGGTTAAGCGATTCTGCTGTAAATGTATTGAGCGGGTTATCTGTTGAGCTGAGTTGGCTCGGGTTAATACTGTATTTGGTTTGGCTATTGAATCTTTATAATTTTATGGATGGCATCAATGGCTTGGCGGCGGTTGAAGCTATTACAGTATGTTTAAGTGCGTTTTTATTATTGCTGGCGATACAGGCGACGTTGTTTTGGGCGTTACCGTTATTAGCTTGTTCGGTATTAGGTTTTTTGTTGTGGAATTTTCCAGCAGCTAAAATTTTTATGGGTGATGTGGGTAGCGGTTTTTTAGGGTTGATGCTGGGGTTGTTTTCGCTAGAAACGTCTTATGACAAGCCCAATATGTGGTTTTGTTGGTTAATTTTATTAGGCGTGTTTATTGTCGATGCCAGTGTGACATTAGTGCGCAGAGCTTTTTCTGGGCAAAAAATTTATCAGGCGCATAGAACCCATGCCTATCAATACGCTGCACGTCGTTGGGCGAGTCATACCAAGGTGACCATAGTGGTCGCTGCTATTAATGTTGTTTGGCTATTACCTTGGGCGTTGTTAGTCGCGCTAGAACGAGTATCGGTTAATGTGGGATTGCTTTGTGCGTATATCCCGTTGATAGGCTTAGCCTTGTATTTTAAGGCGGGTTGTACGGAAACTGCTTAATGGAATTACATGTTGCACATTGGTTAGTGAGTTTAACGCGAGTCCATAAGACCTTGCTATTGTTGTTAGCGGATATGGCGTGTACCGTGCTGGCTTTGTGGCTAGCATTTTCATTGCGTTGGGGGGTGCTTTATACGCCTAAACAACACGAGTGGTGGCTGTTTGTCGTTGCGCCATTAATTGCGGGTAGTGTGTTGATGGCATTGGGTGTCTATCGGTCTATTATCCGGTATATCGAATTTGGTATGTTGTGGCTGATTACCCAAGCTGTATTTATTGATACGCTAGCCTTTGCCTTTGTTATTTATCAATCAAATCTACCCGGTATCCCGCGCACTATTACGCCTTTAAATGGTTTGTTATTGCTTTTATTGATTAGTAGTAGTCGCTTGTTTTTACGTTGGTGGCTGGGTGAGCAGTCATTACCGATAGTGAATGGCGACATGTTGGCAAAATGTAAACGGCGTAATGTGATTATTTATGGCGCTGGCAGTGCCGGTGTGCAATTGCTAGCGGCGCTTAGTCATGGGCGTGAGTATAATCCTGTGGCTTTTATCGATGACGATATGTCACTGCATTATCAACAGATTAACGGCATTAAGATTTATTCGGCGCAAGCGCTAAGTCGTTTGATTAAGAAATTTAAAGTGACGGATGTGTTGTTGGCGATGCCTTCAGCTAAACGTTCTAGGCGTAGCGAAATTATCGAGACGTTGGAGTCTTACGCTGTGCATGTGATGTCTATGCCTAGTTTGCCTGATATTGCACAAGGTAAGATTACCTTTGATAAGTTACAAGAGGTTGATATTGCTGATTTATTAGGTCGCGATTGCGTAGCTCCGATTCCTGAGCTATTACAGGCTAGAATTACCGGTAAAGTGGTTATGGTCACTGGTGCCGGCGGGTCGATTGGCTCTGAGTTATGTCGGCAAATCCTACCTTTACAGCCTGATACGCTGATTTTATTTGAGCGTTCCGAATTCGCGCTGTATTCAATTAACAAAGAATTAAGCCAATCACTGTTGGAGTTGTCGTTTGATAAAACCATACAGTTAATTCCTATTTTAGGTTCAGTGGTCAATGTGGCCCGGATGACTAAAATTTGTCGTACGTTTGCAGTGCAAACGATTTATCATGCGGCAGCGTATAAACATGTGCCTATGGTTGAACATAACCCTATCGAGGCTATTTGGAACAATGTCATAGGCACGTTACATTTGGCTGAGGCGGCATTATCGGCTCAGGTTGAAACGTTTGTGTTGATTTCTACCGATAAAGCCGTGCGACCTAAAAGCGTTATGGGAGCGACTAAGCGTTTAGCCGAATTGATTTTGCAGGCATTTAGTACGGATGTCCGCAAATCAGGTAAAACACGTTTCGTGATTGTTAGATTTGGCAATGTGTTAGGTTCATCAGGTTCGGTCGTACCGTTGTTTAGAGAGCAAATCGCTCAAGGCGGGCCGGTGACCGTCACCGATGAGCGCGTGATTCGTTATTTTATGACAGTAACTGAAGCGGCTCAGTTAGTGTTGCAAGCGGGCGCGCTAGGTTTAGGTGGCGATGTGTTTGTATTAGATATGGGACAACCCGTGCCTATTCTGGAACTAGCAAAACGTATGATTCATTTAAGCGGTTTAGCGGTAAAAGACGATGAACACCCGAATGGCGAAATAGAAATTGTGTTTACCGGTCTTAGGTCAGGTGAAAAATTGTTTGAAGAGTTGCTATTAGGCGATGCGGTATCGGCTACTATTCATCCTCGCATTTTGCGTGCCGAGGAGCAAATCATCCCATTAGTTGAGCTAGAACAAATCTTAACTATACTAAGACAAGCGGCTGAACAAGATGATTGCGAACGGGTGCAACACGTGCTACAACAAACCGTTATGGGGCTTGATTTATCAGCACCTATTAAAGACAGAGCTGTTAATTTCAATTAACTAGGGGGGTAAATTAAAAAAAACCTCCCCGGCATTGCACGGGAAGGTAAAAAAGCAAGCAGAGTGTTATGAGGAGTTTCTGCTTGTAGGTATAACACCAGGAGGTTGATAATCGATTAGGTTAGTTTTTAACCTGCGTTCGCATGACGATATTGCTATAAATTGCAGCACTGGCAAATAATACTGTCGATACAATAAATTGACCGGAAATAAAACACCAAATACCGGCAATAAACAGTAAGCCAATCACTATGTCTTTTTTGAAATTGTTCATTGTTTATGTCCTGTCGCAAAGTTGATACATGCAGCCAGTTGGCGCTAGCTACGACGGCGTTTTTCGTAATCTCGAGGTACACTATACAGGTATATAATTTGTCTACAATATAGTAATTAATAAATAAATTGTTTATGATTATAAAATAATGTAGATTGTCAACATTTTAATTAAAAAAATAAGGTTTTTCTTGTATAGCTTTTTTATAAACAAAAGTTCGGACCTTATATTCAAGCTTAAGTCGAGGAACGAGTGGATAAATTAACCAGTATGAGTGTTTTTGTTCGTGTTGCGAAAGC
>CAWUNX010000378.1:0-3752 GCA_963923905.1 uncultured Methylocucumis sp. | reverse complement strand
GATCCTCTCTGGTCTCGTGGGCTCGGAGATGTGTATAAGAGACAGCTGTTATGGTGGTTACGCGTATAAGAAGACGTACGGATACGGATGCCTTTTTCTATACTGTCCGCGCCTAAATACGCACCCCAAGGCCACGCTGCAACCATGACATGCACTTTTAAATTATCCGCTCTAAGCCCCATGCCTTCTGAACCGTAAAAACACATGCTGCGAATATACGCGCTATCTAAACTGTTTTTACGCAACACCTCGCATTGAGCGGCATTCACCTCATCTTTGGTAAACGGCATAGGCATATTCATGATATGCGCCGAACGGAATAAGCGGTCGGTATGTTCTTGCATACGGAACACAGCCGTACCGTTCTTAGCATGATAAGCGCGGATACCTTCAAACACGCCTAAACCATAATGCAGCGTATGCGTCAACACATGGACTTTGGCATCGCGCCATGCAAGCCATTGCCCATCTAGCCAAATAAATCCGTCTCTATCGTCCATCGTCATTGTGTCTTCTCCACGCCATATAAAATTATAAAAATAAACTACTCATTCCATTAGCTGTTGCCACAAGGCCACGACTGCCGTGCTTAATTCGGTAACGCTTAACGCATCAACCAGCGTTTTACCACCTTGTAGCACGAGCTTATGCCCGTTATCTCGGTAACGACAATAAGCGGTTTGCAATACGCTTGTTGCTTCTGCTGTTAAAAAACCAACTTGGTTTAACCGGCTTAGCAAGCGCATAGTATCGGTGTACTCAGTAAGCTCAGGATAGCGAGCCGACAACGCTAAAACGCCGAATTGTACTATAAACTCAATATCGGCAATACCGCCTTTACTGTGTTTTAAATCGAATTGACCGACTTCTTTCACGGCTAACGCGTCGCGCATTTTCTCGCGCATAGTACGCACATCGGTTTTTAAGGTTTCATAGTCGCGCGCTAGGCTTAAAATTCTATGCCGAATGCTGGCAAATGCTTGACCTAACTCGGCATCACCGGCAATAAATCGGCCTCGCACTAAGGCTTGATGCTCCCAAGTCCAGGCTTGTTCACGTTGGTACTGTTCGTAGGTATCAACATGCGCGACTAATAAACCCGAATCGCCGCTTGGACGTAAACGCATATCGACTTCGTATAACACACCCGATAATAATTTGGTATCGAGAATATGGCGTACTTTTTGACCTAAACGGCCATAAAATTGTCCGCAAGGAATAGGCTTGTCGCCATTGGTTAAAGCTAAGCCATTGTCGCAACCATATAAAAACACTAAATCTAAATCTGACGCATAACCTAGCTCTATACCACCTAACTTACCAAAGCCAATAACGGCAAACCCCATCTTGCTATCATCGGTATTCGGTGGATAACCATGTTTATTAACCAAAAGCTGCCAACTTCTTGCCACGACTTCACTAACCACCGTTTCAGCGATATAGGTTAAATAATCGCTGACCACCATCAGAGGAATCACACCGATAATATCCGCTGCGGCAACCCGTAACACTTGTACTTGTTTAAACTCACGCAATAACGTCATTAAGCGCTCTAAATCATCGTGATTAATACCGCTTAATTGCAGGCTTAACGCACGCTCCAAAGCTGGCTTAGTCAACGGCTCGTATAGACTACGGCTGTCCAATAACTCATCCAACAAAATAGGGCTACGCGCCAATAAATCGCATAACCAAGGACTGGCCGAGGTCAAGCGTAATAACTGGGTTAACGCATCGGGTCTTTCGACTAACAGCGATAAATAAACCGTACGCCCGGCAATCGCTTCTAATAAGCCCAAGACGCGTTTTAACGTCTCATCAGGTTCAGTCACAGCGCTTAACGCATTCAATAACTTGGTTAATAATTTATCTAAAACAATAGCGCCTTTAGTGCTTAAGCGTTTAATTTTCGGCGCTTGCTTAAACGCTTTTAACTGCTCAAGGTCGGCATCAGGATGAGCAAAGCCTAAGGCGTGTAATTTTTCGCCTAATTCACCCTCACCTATCGCCTCTAATCTAGGAACGGCATCGGCAGAGACCGATTCGGGCGCTAACGAAAATACATCGGCGAAAATACTATGAACATGCCGTCTAATCTGCTCTAAAGTGGCGCTAAACGCCGGCCAATCTTCATAGCCCATAGACAATGCTAACACCTGCCGAGTCGCGTCATTATTGGGTAAATCATGGGTTTGTTTATCTTGATATTGTTGAATGTGGTTTTCCGCTCTACGTAAAAAGCCATAAGCATCGGTTAATTGCTTTACATCGTTGGCGCTGAGTAAGTTCAGCTCACCTAAGTTGTTCAACACGGTCAAAATGCTTCTATGCTGTAAGCGTTTTTCCTTACCTCCGCGTATTAATTGAAAGGCTTGGCCGATAAATTCAATCTCGCGAATCCCGCCTGGCCCTAGTTTAATATTGTCTAATCGGTCTTTGCGTTGTAATTCCTGGGTAATCTGCGCTTTTAATAAGCGTAATTCTTCAAACGTGCCATAATCCAAATACCGTCTGTACACAAACGCGTGTAACATCGCCATTAACTGAGCGCCGGTTTTAACGTCGCCTGCAACTTGCCGGGCTTTTATCATGGCATAGCGTTCCCATTCGCGCGCTTGCGTCAAATAATAATGCTCCATGCCATCAAAGCTCATCACTAGCGCGCCGCTATCGCCAAACGGTCTTAAGCGTAAATCAGTGCGGAACACAAAGCCTTCGCTAGTCGTATCGCTAAGGACTTTAACTAATTGTTGCCCTAATTTAGTAAAAAATTCGCCATAACTGGTAGACTTGCGGTCGTTTAACACACCGTCTTCAGCATAAGCCAAAATCAAATCAATATCTGACGAAAAATTCAGCTCATACGCGCCTAACTTACCCATGCCTAACACAATAAGCTGTTGCGGACTACCATCGCTAAGCAGCGGCGTACCGCGTTTAGCGGTCGCTTGTTGATATAAATAAGCTAACGCGGTTTGAATACAAGCTTCGGCTAATAACGACAAATCCATGAGCGTTTCTGACAACTCAGCCCACCCAGCTAAATCGCGCCACGCAATTCTGACCATTTCGCGATTACGCAATAGCCTAAGCTCATACATTAACTCGTCTTCTGAGTGAATCGTTAGCTCAGAGCAGCGCGTTAAATACGTTGCAGCTTCATATTGCCTAAGTAAGTCCTGAGACGCCACTAGGTCTAACAACACCTGTGGTTTACGCAAACAATAGTCAGCAACAAACTGACTGCATTGCCAAACCAATGGCATACTCGTCTGAATAGCTATCGGTAAATCAACAGCTAAATTCAGCTCAGCTAAACGTTGCTGCCAAGTGAGTAACAAAGCATGGGAACTAGGCAATTCTGTGGTCATGGTTGATAAGTAGGTTAGTGGTTTTCAATTGAATGTATTACGACTGACTAGGTTTAACTATCCCTAGCTTCTTCATCCGGTAACGCAGTGTGCTAGGCTGCATATTAAGATGCTTTGCTGCGCCGTTCGCACCTTCTATGACCCAGCGCGTTTGTTCTAAGACAGACACAATGTGCTGGCGGCTCATGGCCTCAAAACTGGTGTCGGTAGCGTTTTTGTCTGTTACTGTCGAAACATGATGCCCAAACGATAGCTGGTCCGCGTCTATTTCAAGCATAGGCCCATCTGCCAAAATCACAGCCCGCTCGATGATGTTTTCCAATTCGCGAATATTGCCTGGCCAGCGGTAAGCACGTAGCCTGTCTCTTATACACATCTCCG
>CAWUNX010000377.1:0-3757 GCA_963923905.1 uncultured Methylocucumis sp. | reverse complement strand
CCGGCTTGCTCATGCCGGCTAATAAGGCTTTAAACTCGTGCGTTTGTAAGCTGGGCGCTAAATTTAAACTCAAGCCTTGCGAAACAGAAACGGCATACGATTCAATTAAATAATGCTGCCCATCATGTAGCGCAGCGGGCGGAATTAAGCGCAACACGCCATCTGGAACAAGGACTAGGGTGTTAATATGATTTTGCTTTAGCCAAGGGCTAATGGGCGCAATAAGCCAGCGATGCAATTGCTGAGCTAATGCTAAACTCGTATCACTGCCTTTGCGTAAGCTTTTCGCGAAACGTTGGGTATACTGCTGTAATTCCGCTGCACTGACATTGACACTGACATGCTCTAGCGTTTCACCATTACCAACCAGCAGTTCTAAGCGTTCAGGCAATAAAATGGGATATACCACTGCCGTAGTCGTTGTTAATACGTGGTCTAGCTCAGCTTGTCGGCTTTGCACACCACAACGGCCACCTAAGTAATCTTCAAGTTCGGCCAATTTAATCAGCTCTACTGTTTCACGCGCTTGCTTTAATAAGCTTGTTTTTTGAGTGCTTTGACTTTCACGCGCTTGTTGCAATAACAAATCCGCTAGGCCTAAATACACCGGTTCTAGTAATTCTCTAAACGAAGAGCGACCGTTATGGTATTCGACTGGAATATCTTTGCGTATCGCGGCAATATGTTGAATCGCATTTTGATAAGCGCTAATAGCTTCGGCACTCCGCTGTAATTGGTTTGCTAGCCGTCCATGTCGCCATTCCAGCGTAATTAATAAGGCTTCGTCTTGAGCGCTTAATGCAGAGGCTAAGCCATCTTGATTTAACCGATACGCTTCTTGGTAGCGTTGCTGGTCTTCATAAAGCTGTGCTAAACCATCTAAACTAGCCGCAGTTAATCCGGTGTCTTGTGTTTTAGCGTCGGTTAAGACGTGTTGATAATTTTCATAAGCCAGCCTAAGTCCTGGTCCGCCTTGACGCTGAGCTTGTGCTGCTACATTTAATAACAATCGGCTACGTTCAACGCTTTGAGGTAGCGCTAGGAGTTTAGGCTGTAACTGAGTAAGCGCCGACCATTGCTCTGCTGCGGGTAATAATGTAATTTGGCCTAACTGAATACTTAGGTTTAATGCTGAGTTAACGTCAGTTAACAATAGAGCTTGATGGTAAAGCCCTTGTGCTTCATCAATTAAGCCGCGTTGCGCCTGTATTTCAGCTAAAGCCATAAGCCAAGGTACAGCAGATTTTGCTTCATGACGCGCTTTTAACGCAGCATTCAGCAATAATTCCGCTTGCTCAAACTGTCGCATACGATAGTGAATTAGACCTTTAAGCCCTTGAACAGCAGCTTGTGACTCATCGAGCTGCGATAACGTGTCCAGCGCTAGCCAATAACGACCGTGTTGGTATTCTTGTTGCGCGTGGGCTAAAACGCCGGAAGCCTGGAGCGGCTCAGCCACTGCCCAAGCATGAGTCAACCATAAAGCAAAAAACAGTACTAATTTATTCATAACGCCCCTACCTAAAAGACATCCCAGCGCGCTTGAAAATGGATACCATCATCTTGAATATCTTTAGATTGTTTATTTTGTGGTGTCAGTAACGCATGGCCATAATAAAACTCAACGAGCACCGGTTGATAACGCCATTCAAAACCAATTCCGACCGAATGCAAAGCATTACCAGCTTGCTCGCCAGACTGAGGGACATGATTCCAAGCTTCGCCGTAATCCATAAACGGTATTAATTGTAACTGCTGTCGCCCCGACTGTAATAACGGAATACGAAATTCAGCCGATACACTAAAGCCTTGGTCGCGCACTAATTGGTTTTCACGGTAGCCACGCACGGTATGCATACCACCGATGGCGATTTGCTCTAACGGTAATAACGGTTCATCGCTTAATTGTATATTACTGCGTAATAAAAATTGGCTACCGTTATCTAAAAATCGCCAGGCATATTGCGCTTGCCCTAACCAGGCAAAAAACTCACTATCAGGGTATTCTGAGCTAATCACTTGCGATTGTTTCAGCACAGAACGTTCTTTAGTCGCACCGAATGCGTCCATGCCCACGCTAAAACTGGAGCGTAATGCTAAGGCATGGTTATCCCAGTAGTGTAAAAAATCATGAAAAATCCGCCAAACCGTCGCTTGATTACGCCCGGTTGGTTCACCTGGTACGAATGAAGAGGGTACGCCTGACAAGAATGTTTCGTTTTCACGCACCGCTAACGATACACCCGCCGTTAAATTAGTTTTTAAGCCTCGAATAAACGGATAACTGACACCCCCTTCAAGGCTATGCACTTGGCTTTGTATGTCTAACTCGTTTATCGGTGCTTCAACAATAACAGAATCACCTTCGTCAAAATGGAAAAAAAACTGGGTACCCGAATCAGAAATGGGTAAGCTAAAACCACCCGCATAACGCTGAGAACCTTCACTATTAATAAAGGTAAAATCCACGCTATCGCCCCAACCGGTTAAATTCCAAACTTGTCCTGTTAAACCAAAGGCCTCGCCGCCAATAGACGGTGGTCGCTGGTTGTTACCAAAAAAACTCAGTTGATAAGGTTTGGCGCGTGTTACATCGACCGCCAAAATACTCTGCCCTAAGCGTTCGCCAGGCAAAATACGGCCATTCATGCGGCTAATCAACGGGTCTTTTAACAGCATTTGAAAGTTTTCTTGTAGCTCAAGCACGTTAAAAGCGGCTTCGTCGTCGCGCTTAAGCCGATTAATGACATAGCCTGCGCGTAAACCCTCTAAGCCTTTAACACGTACCTCATCTAAGCGCCCTTCAATAAGCTTTATTTGTAACTCACCGTTACGATACGCATCGGCGGTTATCACGGCGCCCGAATTGATATAGCCTTTATCAACATAATAGCGGCTGAGTTTTTGCCGTAAGTCTTCTATTTCATAAAGAAAGACATTCCGGTCTAAATAGGGCTGGAGCAAAGGCGTTAATTGCTCTGTAGTTATTGCTTGATTACCTTGCAGACGTATATGTTTAATGAATAACTGGCGATCATTGGCTTTATCCGTGGCCTCAGATTCAGGTAGCTTAGGTAGTTCAAATGACTGCTCCGGTTTATCATTAGGATAAGCGGGCTCAGGCAAGGTTTTAGCGCTCGGCCTATCCATAGATTCAGCACCACCTAAAGCCCAGACTGCGGGAGATTGTCCTGCAAAGGCTAAGATTGCTCCAACTGCGCAAATAACAGTATTACCCAACAACTGCTTTAACAATCGCGTTGCAATCATCTTTCTCTCCTTGCCTTAACAACGATTATGCACGGTAACTGGTCACTATAAAACCGGAGTGTGATCGGTGCAGTATATACCTTGCTAGGTGTTATCAGGTCAAATTATGAATGTTGTTAAAGCTAGATTTCTACTAACACTCTTCTTATTGTGCTTGTGAGTTTTCAATTCAACCCGATAAGGTGTGCGATAGAATGCTGCCGACGTTAGAATTCGCATCAATCGCGTAAAAATAACATGGCAAAGTATTGCTGAAAAATATTCAGTGGTGAGCATGTCTCTATAGCCACCCTTAGTTGCGTTGTTTTATAAAAATGAGAATAAATAGATATTTTTACTAAATTAGTAGGTTAGTTGTTTGGCTTATGTGACGAAATAGACAAATCTCGTTCGATAAGGTGAGGGGATTGTAACTTCTCATTAGTTGCAGGCAAAACATTAAGAATCAAGTTAAAATAGCACATGGATTCTCTCAAGCCACACCTAC
>CAWUNX010000376.1:0-3760 GCA_963923905.1 uncultured Methylocucumis sp. | reverse complement strand
ATATTGCAGTTGCTAAAAGCATTAAAAACAGACATTTATTAACAGGTGCAGATTTTGATATTGAGTCAATTCGCAAAGATAAAAACGGTCATTTCTGGTTTGGCGATGAATTTGGTCCGTTCTTAGTAGAAACGAATAAAACCGGCAAAGTCTTACGCGCTGAAATTCATACACCGAACATAGTTCCAACAGGCTCTACAGCGACAGGTGATGAAGTCATGTCGCCACAAAATCCGTATTTGGGTACCAATATTGCCAACATAGGTCAATCACGCGGCTATGAAGGCATGGCGATTAATCCTGCCGGTAATAAACTTTATGCGTTATTAGAAGGTACGGTCGTGGGTGATGATGCTATTAATGGTACGGTGAGTAAAAATCTGCGCATTAGTGAATTCGACATTAAAGCCCGTCAATTTACCGGTAACAATTGGGTTTATGTGTTAGAAACTGATGGCACGAATATTGGTGATATGACAGCGATTAACGACCATCAATTTTTAGTGTTAGAGCGTAACGGCGTAACGGCAACTAGCACCACAGGCACACCGTTTAAAAGAGTATTTTTAGTGGATATTGCTAACGTGGCTTCAGGTGGCATTGCCGCTAAAACAGAATTAGCCGATTTAATGGCGATTGACGACCCACACGATTTAAATGGCGATGGTAGCACAACGTTTACCTTCCCATTTGTCACTATTGAAAGCGTTTTACCATTGAATTCAACCACATTGCTTATCACTAATGACAATAATTATCCGGGTACAGGCGGTAGAGACCTGAATTCTGATAATAACGAGTTCATTAAAATTCATTTAGATACCGAACTCGACTTAGCGACGTTTGCAAATTAATTTTAGTGCCCAATAGAAGTTGGCTTGGCTAGGCATCATAAGGTGCCTAGCTTGGCTTAATTAACATTTTTGGAGGAGTAGTTGTGGAAAATCCAGAACGCCGTAAATTTTTACAAATCATGGGTACCGGTGCGCTTGTAGCATCGATTCCTGCAAGTATTAACCGTGCGTTAGCAATTCCTGCTAATAACCGGACGGGTACGATTAAAGATATAGAGCATATTATTATTTTGACCCAAGAAAACCGCTCATTTGACCATTATTTTGGTACGATGCGTGGGGTGCGCGGCTTTGCTGACCCTAGAGCGGTGATATTACCTTCTGGCAAACCTGTTTGGTATCAAAGCAATGGTTCGGATGAGATATTGCCGTTTCGTCCGCCGGTTGACAATGTAGGCTTGACATTTTTACCCGATCCACCGCATGGTTGGAACGATGGTCATGCTGCTTGGAATAATGGTTTTCATGATCAATGGGTGCCAAACAAAGGTCTTTCGGCGATGACCTATCACACGCGCAGCGATATACCGTTTCATTTTGCGTTAGCTGAAGCATTTACGCTATGTGATGCCTACCATTGTTCATTAATGGGGCCTACCGACCCAAACCGTTATCACATGTGGACAGGTTGGGTAGGTAATGACGGTCAAGCCGGTGGTCCTGTCATTACTAATGCTGAAGCAGGTTATGATTGGTCAACATACCCAGAACGGTTACAAAAAGCAGGTGTTTCTTGGAAAGTGTATCAAGATATTGGCGACGGCTTGTTTGCTTCTGAATCTGTGTGGTGGGGTTGGACGCAAGACCCTTATATTGGTAATTATGGCGATAATTCATTATTATTTTTTCACCAATACCAAAATGCTAAGCCAGGCGAACCATTAGCGGATTATGCAAAAACAGGTACTGAAATTAAAGCCCATCATCGCAACCCGCATAAATTATTCGATATATTCCGCGAAGATGTGCGTAGTGGAAATTTACCACAAGTCTCTTGGATAGCCGCGCCAGAAGCGTTTACCGAACATCCTAACTTTCCAGCTAACTACGGTGCTTGGTATGCCTCGCAAATTATCGAAATTTTAGCGTCGAATCCGGAGATGTTTAGTAAAACCGTGTTATTTATCAATTACGATGAAGAAGGTGGTTTCTTCGATCACATGGTGCCAGCAACGCCGCCACAAACGGCTGAGCATGGCGATTCAACGGTTGATACGATTAATGAGATTTTCCCAGGTAATGCTGATCATCCAACAGGCCCTTATGGTTTGGGTATGCGTGTGCCATTAATCGTCGTATCACCTTGGACTAAAGGTGGTTGGGTGAACTCAGAAGTTTTTGATCACACGTCGATAATTAAATTCTTAGAAGCGCGCTTTGCTGACGAATACCCTGATTTAATCGAAAGCAACATTACACCTTGGCGTAGAGCGGTTGCCGGTGATTTAACGTCTATTTTTAACTTTACTAATCCTAACGATAAGCCGAGTTATTTACCTAGCGCTGATGCATTCTTGCCTAAGCAAAAGCAGAGACAAGATGATTACCCCGTCGTCGCACCGACTGATCCAAGTATGCCTAGTCAGGAAACAGGTATTCGTCCCGCTAAGGCCTTACCTTATGCTTTACATGCACAGGGTCATGCTGATACCGCTAATAGTAAATTTACCATTGATTTTGCTAATACTGGGGCAGCGACAGGAGTTTATCATGTTCGCTCTACGCAAGAGGGCGTTATTCCACGTTCCTATACGGTGGAGCCTGGCAAAAGCTTAACGGGCGAGTGGGAGAGTGATAACGGTGCTTATGATTTGTCGGTTTATGGGCCGAATGGCTTTTTCCGTCATTTCAAAGGCTTGTTAACAGGTAATAAGGCGATAAATTTACAAACGACCGTTGAATATAGTTTTAACGATAATGTAATTACGCTTAAGTTAAATATAGTTAATAAGTCCGCTAAAAAAGTCGTTGTACATTTGACCAATAAATATGTCGGTCGTACCTTGACTAAAGAATTAAAAGCCGGTGAATCGTTAACCAAGAAATGGCAAGTGCAAGATTTCTATGGTTGGTATGATGTTGTTGTTACCGTAGAAGGCGATGATTCATTTGCACAACGTTTTGCTGGCCATATCGAAAATGGTAAAGACAGTTACAGCGATCCTATGATGGGCGGCCTTTGTACTGCCGCTTCTTGTATACGTTTGTAACAGATAGAGCAGTCAATACAACACCATAAAAAATCTCAACGCGACGCCAAGGCGGCGCGTTGAGTTCTTGCTAGCCGCCTATCTCGCCATAACTCAATACGGCTCGTAATTCTGCCGCGTCTAATACCAACACGCTTTTGCCTTGTACTCGGATTAAGCCTTTACGACTGAGTTGTTGCAGAATCCTTGAAAACGTTTCTGGTCGTACTGAAAGCCGGGAGGCGAGTATATGTTTAGGTGTCTCTAAGCGTAATTCATAGTTTAATGCTGATAGGTCGGGAGCGGCTTGTAGTAAAAAATGTATGACTCGCATACTGGCGTTTTGTAACGTTAGCCTATCAATCTCTTGCACGGCGTTATGCAAACGCCGACTCATATCGCCTAATAAACGTAAACATAATCCGGTTGATTGTTGCACTAACTCGCGGAAGGCTATCATGTTGATGCTAATCAACTCACTGTCGTTAATGGCTTTAGCGCTTACCGGATAAACGCCCATGTCAGAAAACATTAACGCTTCGGCAAAACTTTGGCCGGGTTGTATGATGTCTATGACTTTTTCTTCGCCATTCGGCGATAAGCGATACAGTTGAATCTGTCCGGTACAAACTAGGAAAAAGGCGTTGATGCTATCACCGAAATGAAAGAGGTGTTGATCGGCGCTAACGCTGACAGGTTTGATGGCGGGAGTTAAGC
>CAWUNX010000375.1:0-3765 GCA_963923905.1 uncultured Methylocucumis sp. | reverse complement strand
GTGCTATTTTAACTTGATTCTTAATGTTTTTGCCTGCAATTAATGAGAAGTTACGGCTATGGCATTAAAGCACAGCAAGCATGGACATTGCTAAAAGTCTTTTTAGTCTATCGCTTGATTTTAGCCAGCCTCTTTATTGGCATGTTATACGACCGTAGTGGTTCTTCTTTAATAGAGGCGGGCTCTAATCAACTGTATATTTATTCTAGCGAGTGTTATTTATTTTTAACGGTTGCGTCGATTATCGGTGTATTTTGGCGTTTAATTCCTTATACCACACAATCACAGTTATTAATTTTTTCCGATATTGTGCTGCTTACCTTGCTTATGCATGCGTTAGGCGGCATAAAAAGTGGGGTCGGTATTTTACTGGCGGTATCCATCGCGTCTGGCGGCTTATTAATCGGTGGTTTGTGTGCCATGTTATTTGCCGCGCTAGCCAGCCTATCGGTGTTAACCGAGCAACTGGTCACCAGTCAATTACAACAGGCTAATTCGGTGTCTTACACCTACTCTAGCATGTTAGGCGCAACCTTTTTTACGATAGCATTTTTGTCTTACGTCTTAGCGAAACGTAGCGAAGAAGCCCAGCAATTGGCGAATCAACAGCAGCAAACCATTATCAAGCTTGAGGATTTAAACCAGTATATTATCCAGCACTTACAATCTGGCATGATTATCGCGGACCAAGCCCAACAGATACAATTGCTTAACCAAGCCGCCTCACAGCTCACTCACTTAACCGTCCCGCCCAATACGCTTAACGATATATCGCCGCAACTGGCTAATGCGTTTACCACCTGGCGACAACAAGGCTGGCCGGAATCGGTGCTATTAAACTTTACCGATTACCCTGATGTGTATAGCCGGTTTATGTCATTGTCTTCCGGTTACGAGCAAATTTATTTAATCATTCTCGAGGACATGGCCTTGTATAACCAGCGTGTACAGCAAGGTAAGCTGGCCTCGTTAGGACAATTAACGGCAAGTATTGCGCATGAAATTCGCAATCCGCTAGGCGCCATCTCTCATGCCGGTCAGCTATTATCGGAAAATCCCCTGTTATCGCCTGAAGATTATAGGCTAACCTCGATTATTCAAACTCATTGCCAGCGAGTTAACCGGATTATCGAAGATATTTTGCAATTATCCCGCCGCCGCGATTCCAGACGCGAAAATATCTTATTACAGTCGTGGTTGTCGACGTATTTACAAGACTTTCTGAGCGAACACGACTTACCCGAACATGCCTTTTTATTAATTCAAATCGAACAACCGTTATTTGTCTCGATGGACCCAAACCACTTAAAACAAATCCTCGATAATCTCTGCTTAAACGCATTGACCTATGGGCAACCTGAACGGGGTCCTATTTTGCTGCGCAGTCTTATCGCGCATACCTATCCGTGCGTAGAAATTATCGACAATGGCCCGGGTATTAGCGCCGAAACGCTTAAGCATTTGTTTGAGCCGTTTTTTACCACGTCTCGTAGCGGCACGGGATTAGGTTTGTACATCTCACGCGAGCTTGCCGAATTAAATCAAGCAAAATTGAGCTATTATTTAACCGAGAATCAACACAGTTGTTTTCGACTTTCGTTACTAGACGCAGAAAAAAATCTAATTGAACTATGAAAAATCCTAGCGCCTTGATTGTCGATGACGAGCCGGACATCCGGGAATTACTCGACATCACGTTGAACCGAATGAATATACAAACGTATAGCGCCGACACATTAGCAACGGCTAAAGCGTTATTGCTTGAACACGTTTTTGATATTTGCTTAACCGATATGCGCTTACCCGACGGCAACGGTTTAGAATTGGTTGACCTGATTCAAGCTTTGCCTAACCCGATTCCGGTCGCAGTCATTACTGCGCATGGCAATATGGATACCGCGATTTTGGCGATGAAAAAAGGCGCGTTTGACTTTATTTCAAAACCCGTCGATTTAGCGGCACTACGGCAACTCATCAACAGCGCTTTAAAATCCACGCACCGCTTTGAACAGCCGGCTAAAGATAGACGGATGCGCCATTTATTATTAGGCGAATCGTCTGTCATGTGCGAAATCCGCTCAAAAATCGTTAAGCTCGCCCGCACCCAAGCCCCGGTTTACATTAGCGGTGAGTCGGGTTCGGGTAAAGAATTAGTGGCGCGCCTTATTCATCAACAAAGCCCGCGCCATGACCAACCTTTTATCGCGATTAACTGCGGCGCTATCCCGCATGAACTGATGGAAAGTGAGTTTTTTGGTCACAAAAAAGGCAGTTTTACCGGTGCGGTCAGCGATAAAAAAGGCTTATTTCAAGCCGCAGAAGGCGGCACATTATTCTTAGATGAAATTGCTGACTTACCGCAAAGCTTACAAGTTAAGCTATTACGCGCGTTACAGGAAAAGAAAATTCGCCCAGTAGGTGATCACCAGGAAATCCCGGTTAATGTTCGCCTACTCAGTGCCACGCACAGAAATCTAGCGGCGATGGTACAAGAAGGCAGTTTTAGACAAGATTTGTATTACCGCATTAATGTGATTGATTTAAATCTCCCGCCGTTAAGAGAACGTAAATCCGACATTCCGATTTTAATCAATCATACGTTAGAAAAGCTAACTGATAAGAACTCTGATATTCCAAAATTATCGCCCGCTGCATTTAAGGCATTGCAAAACTACCCGTTTCCCGGCAATGTCAGGGAGCTAGAGAATATTTTAGAGCGCGCATTAGCATTATACGATGGTCATATTATCGATGACTGTGATTTAAATTTGCCCTACGCGCCCGTCTCTGCCGAACCTGCCCTCGATGCGCCTGATTACGACCCTAGCAAAGGCAGTTTAGAAGACTACCTCGAAGACATAGAGCGCAAAGCCATTTCTAATGCGTTAGAAGAAAATAAATGGAATAAAACCGCAGCAGCTAAGCAATTAGGGTTGACCTTTAGATCGTTTCGCTATCGGCTAAAAAAGCTCAATTTAGACGATTAATTTACAGTCGATGTTGTTCGTCTTTAGCGAGCAGAAAACTGCTCTTCGGCAATAAGCTCCTGCATTGCTAAGCCATATGGATGTGGCTTGACGAACAACAGCAAACATTTCTAGCCATTAACCCGCCTGATACTTATCTAAAGCCTCTAGTTTAGCCAATGCGGTTTTTATCAATGCTTCCGCCTCAGCATTTAGCTCATTGTTTTTATATACTTTATCTAAAAAACCTTCGGCGACTAAGGCTTCTTTTATCCAACGTTTAGTAAACCGGTAATTACTCGCTATCGAGGCTATCTCACCCGTTTGAGGATTGCGCACATTGCCTTTAGCCACGATTGCCGGAGTGCTTGTCGTAACCTCTGCCGTTGTTACTTGCGGCTTAGACTTAGGAGTCGCTTGCGCAACAGGGGCTGTTTTAACTTCCACCACAGGCCGATTAGCCGTGACGGCCTCTGAGGCTTTTTGTTTAGTCTTTTCCCTTAATTCTGCCGCCATCAATATTTGCTTTTGTTCATTAATAATCACATAAATGATATAGGCTACAAAAATAATCGTTAATACAAACAACAATTCCGTCATGACAACACTCTCCTGCTAATCGTTAATTTTTATTTTTATTTAAAGCAAAGCGCTCAACTTTACGCGCTGAGAATATACCAAAAGCGTAATCTGCGTCACTATAAAAACTTGAAAATCCTTAATAATAGCCACCACATCAGCAGATAATGACGGTCTTGTTGCCATGCAAAGCGCAATAACACGACTGACTATTCAAGCC
>CAWUNX010000374.1:0-3775 GCA_963923905.1 uncultured Methylocucumis sp. | reverse complement strand
AAATGGTGATAGGGACAGAATAACCATCAATTTATTTATGCACCAACGCCGTTGCGCGGCGTATTATTAATCGTTTTGCAAAGCACCGTTGAGGCCGTGGCCTGGGAGTTTACTGGGGATTTGCGTGAAATCAACGGTGGCGTGTTGTGGGCGATAGGCTGGTCTATGATTTTTTTAGCCGGGTTGGCGTATTTGCCTATGCGTTGGATTGTCGCGATTGGCTTGGTGATGGTGTTAAGCCATAACGCTTTCGATACAGTTACTGGTAATGGTGTCGGGGATTGGCGCTGGCTGTGGGCTATTTTGCATACCGGAGACAAAATAGACTTGGGCGGTGCTTGGAGTTTAAGGCCTTATTATCCGTTGATTCCGTGGCTAGGCGTGATGGCGTTAGGTTATGGTTTTGGCGCGGTGTTACAGCGATTTTCTGCACAACGGTCTAGTTATTTATTGGGATTTGGCAGTGTGTTAATCGTGTTGTTTTTACTGTTGCGCGGGTTTAACAGTTATGGTGACCCTAAGCCGTGGCAGGTTTTGCCCAATCCTGTGTTCACCGTGTTATCGTTTTTGAATTGTCATAAATATCCACCATCGTTAGCGTATTTATTGATGACATTAGGGCCAGCTTTGATGTTATTAGGTTTATTTGACCGTATTAAAAATAAGTCATTACCGTTTTTGCCCATCTTTGGCCGCACGGCGTTGTTTTATTATTTGTTACATTTATATGTCATACACGGCTTGGCTGTTGTTGTCGCTGCCTTAACCGATGGGCCGGTTATACCGTTGTTAATTGGTCCGTGGTCAAAAGACATGCCAGAGCATTATGGTTATGTTTTACCCGTGGTGTATGCGATTTGGCTGGCTGTGCTGACGCTGTTATATCCGTTATGCGTTTGGTTTGACCGGTTTAAGCGTAGGCACAGCCATTGGGCTTGGTTGAAGTTTTTATAAACATTGTTGACCGATATGATAAGGCGTAGCGACTAAATAATTGCCATGCCAATACGCTTCGACAAAGGTGTTAGCATCGGTTAGCACTAATAGAAAATCACCTATGCTAGCACTGACAAACGCGGCTTTTAAGGGAATATCAGAATTAGCCCGATAATACCAACCGACTGAATACACCGTGAGTTGACCGACTGATTCATCAAAACCGCTGAAGCGATACAGCGGACCCGGTAAGAAAGATGGGTCTTGGTAAAATTGGTATTGCGTTAATGCACTGTATTCTGACACCCAACACGCGACGTTTTGCGCTGCTAAAACCCGCCATAAAGCATTAAACAAATCCGTAGCTACTGACGTGTCAGTAACGTAGTTGTAGCTGTCGCCTTTTTCTAACGTGTTAGGATAATACGTGAGTGCCGGGGCGACGGCGAAGGATTTTGTTGCACTCCAAGCTCCCCAGCCAGCTTGATTTTTAGCGCGTACCCGCCAACTGCTGTTGCCTGGCGGTAGCGCTACATTAGGGTATGCGATACAAGACTTTTTACTGACTAAGCATTTTTGTTCGGCTTTGTATTGAAAATTACTGATGTTGCCAGCGCTGTCTTTTATCGACAATTGATAAAGACTCGCCCCCGCAACCATTGACCATTGATAGCTAGTCATGACTTCAGTAATGCTACCTGCTGGTGCGCGTAGTACCGGGGCTTTAGGTGGCGCAGCATAGCTCCATTCTGTGAACAGCGCGCAAACAATGAACAGTCCTAAATAGTGGGATATTGTCTGAGTTTTCATAGTTGTTTACCGTGTTAAGTGTTTACAAGCCTAAGATGGCTGGCGGTTAACTTAACGCAAAAACAGTCAATAATCACGCGCTTAACTTAGGTAATATTACCATTTGGCGTTGCTTGTCGGAGGTACTGTGACCCGATACTCCGATAAGAGTTTGTCAGTTTTCGCGCCTAAGTTAAACGCCAAATTCTGCCATAGCTAGACGGTATGGTGAGCCAGTGTTCTTGATTTGCGCTGGCGGTGAAATTGTCTTGACCATGCAGTTGTTCTTGATAATTGCCGGCGCGCTCGATTTTGAACGGTATGGTTTGATCACTGCTGGTAAAGTTGACGGCGATTAAGCTGAGTGTAGTAGCGGTGTAACGGGAAAAGAGTAATATGCCGCGTGCTTGGTAATGCTGATAATCGTTATAAAAGTAGTGCTGGCCATGACGCCATTCTGGGCAGTTGCTGCGAAGTTTAAGCAATTTGCGGGTTAAACCGGTTAAGCTTTTGCCTATCTCGTCGTAAAAGTAATCCCACCGTAACGGGCGCAGTAATTGCATACGGCCAAGCCCATCTTCGGGTAAGAAATAATTTTCACCAAATTCCTGTCCTTGCCAAAGCATAGGTATGCCTTTAGCCGCTAATAAGCTGATGAGATACGGTTGTACTTTAAACCAATTGTCACGCTTGCCTTCGGCAAATAAACTATTTTGGTCGCGTTGCCTTAGGCCAAATTCGCATAAAAAGCGGCTATGGTCGTGGTTTTCGATATATTGCAACGGCGCTTTGGTAATCATGTCGCCATTATCGTTGGTTTGTTCTATAAAACCCGCAGCTCCTAAGCGTAAACCAAGGTTTTCAATTGCGCCTGCTGCTCCATGCGCGCAAGCGCCAGCCGCGCCAAACGTGGCGTTTTGCCAGGTCGCGTTGCTATAACTGTGGGCTAAGATTTGTTCTGGCGCTTCTAATTGCTCAGCAATTTGGATGAGACGTAAACCCTCTGGCCCGTTAAAACGTGTAAGTGTTACCAAAGAGTTTTTGGCATATTGATAGGTGTTATAAACCAGATTAGCGTAGCCGATGCCGGTTGCGCCGTCCCAATAGTTTGGTACGCAATCATAGCGAAAGCCGTCAATATGGTAGACATCTAACCAATGTTGATTCACTGTGTAGAAAAAGTCTTGGGTAATCGTGCGGTTAAAATCGGTACTGACGCCAAAATAATCTTTGGCGAATGAACCCATAAAGGGATTTTCGTGGTAATTAAGACGGCGGTAAATATCCGAATAGGGAAAGTTATCGGCGGTATGACCGTACACCGCATCAACGATAACGGCTAAATCGCGTTGATGAGCTTCATCAACGAAACGTTGAAAATCAGAGCGTTTGCCAAAGCGCTCGTCAACGCCAAAATACCCAAGTGGTAAATAACCCCAATCGACTTCAAGCGCGACATTACTAACCGGCATGACGGATAGGGCGTTAATGCCTAAATCGGCTAAGTAATCGAGCCTTTCTATTGCGCCTGATAGGTCGTTAGCAAATTCAGCAAGATTTAACTCGTAAAGAATTAAGTCATTTAAAGCAGGTGTACGCCAACTGGTTTCGTTAGCGCTCCATTGATAAGCGCTATAACCCAAGGTAAATGCAGAAAGTTTACCTACCGCATACTCTCTAGCAAATGGGTCAATAATCCAGTCTAGGACGCCTACATTAGGGTTATGCAATTCATATCGGTAAACATATTTACCCGGTGAACCAAAGTGTGAGCCTGCTTGGCTGTCGTTAACAGCATTGACGTTGATGGTGGTATACCAAGCATCGCCGTAATCGGCATCGATAGCATGTTGTAACTCAAAGGACAGCGGTTGAATGGTTTGAATAAATTGATCGCGCTCGTGAATGATTTTTACAAATAGCCGATTGCCATTAGCGGAGGAAATCCACGGGAGAAGAATGCCAAACGATATGTTGCCGGTGTTAGTTTGAATAGAACCAATACAGTTCGGCGCAACTATTGCTGAACAAAAAAGGGGTATACTGTAGA
>CAWUNX010000373.1:0-3778 GCA_963923905.1 uncultured Methylocucumis sp. | reverse complement strand
CTACAGTATACCCCTTTTTTGTTCAGCAATAGTTGCGCCGAACTGTATTGGTGGTTTGCCTGCTTTAATTCGGCAGTGCGTTCTTGTACGAGTTGCTCTAAATCTTTTTGGTAGCGTTGCAATTGACTGTTTTGCTCCGTGAGCTGTTTTTGCATCGCTTGTAACTTTAAATGAATGCCAATTCTGGCCAAGACTTCGTCTATGCGCAGAGGCTTGGTGACATAATCGACGGCACCGGCGTCAAACCCTGACATTTTATTTTCACTATCGGTTAGCGAGGTCATAAAAATGACCGGTATATGCTGGGTTTCTGGGAGTTGTTTCAAGCGCCGACAGACTTCAAAGCCGTTAATGCCTGGCATCATCACATCGAGCAGAATTAAATCCGGTTGGGCAAATTTTGCTCGCGCTAACCCTTCTTCACCATCTTGGGCAATCAAAATGTTAAACTTACGGCGCTCTAGGATTTCCATAATTAAACCTAGATTAGCCGGAGTATCGTCAACAATTAATATTGTTTGCGGAGGAGTCGTTTCAGTCATGATGATGGCTACTCAATAAAGAATCGTCAACTAACTTCATAATCGCTTTAGATTGGAAGGTTTTGCATAGGTGCTGCAAATAATCGGCAAAGTCTTGGTATTCAGGGTTTGTTTCGGCTAATGCTGTCGCCCATTGGGCAATTTCACGCATATTGCCTAACCTTGCTAGGTGTTGAAGTTCGGCGAGTTGTTCGTGAGGCGGTTTGATAACTGTGCCATTGAGTTTAGCGTCGGCACGCGCTTCAACGTGGTGAGTGCCATAAAGCCAATCCAACAGCATTAAATCATGTATGCAGGCTAAAAACTCGTTGAAGTCTACGGGTTTGCTGATAAACGCGTCCATGCCAGCACTACGACTTTCCTTGGCTTGTTCGGGGGCAGTGCTAGCCGATATGCCGATGATGGGCGTCGTTTTAAACAGAGGGTGTTGGCGTAACTGCTTGCAAGCATCGAGTCCGTTTAATTCCGGCATGACAATATCCATAATGATAAAGTCGGGTATTACTTGTTCTGCGACCGTTATCGCCTCGCGTCCATTTACAGCCTCTGTTGTTTCAAAGCCTAAATTAGTCATAAAATCAACTAGTACGGAACGGTTTTCGCTAATATCATCGACGATAAGCACTTTTTTGCGCGGACCCTTATAGCCGATAATTTTGCCTAGAGATTTGGCTTCATTGTTGTTATTAATCTCCGCTTCTTCAAATGCTATATCAAACCAAAATAAACTACCTTGATTTAACTCACTTTTCACTAGGATTTTACTACCCATTTTTTTGACTAAGTGCTGGCTAATTGCAAGCCCTAGGCCTGTTCCTCCTGAATGGCGTAATTTTTCGCCCGATTGTTCAAAGGGTTGAAAAATAATGTCGAGCTCATCGTCAGCAATGCCAATACCGGTATCTTGCACTTCAAAATGTAAAAGGTTTTCGGATGTACGGCTTACACGTAAAGTAACGTTACCGGTGTCGGTAAACTTAACGGCATTAGCTAATAGATTTAACAGTACTTGGCGCAACCTTTTATCATCGCTGAGGATAGTTTTCGGCAAATTGTCTGCGAGTTCTAGTGTAAATAATAGTCCTTTTTCTTCTGCGCGTAAGCGAATAATGCTAGCAATAATACGCAGGAATTTTTCTAGTTGTAACGGTACCGGGATAAGCTCAAGCTTACCCGCTTCAATCTTTGAATAATCCAAAATATCACTGATTAAGGTCAGTAGATGTTCACCGCTTTGGTATATGACGTTGACATATGTGTTTTGTCGAGGTGTTAAGCTCAAGTCTTGGATGAGAATTTGGGCATAACCTAAAATTCCATTTAACGGTGTGCGTAGCTCATGGCTCATTTGCGCTAAAAAATCGCTACGCATTTGTGCTAAACGTTTGGCTTCGACTAACGCTTGTTCTTTGGCAGCTTCTGAAGCTTTTTGTAGGCTAATATCACGCGCTACGCCTACCGTGCCTATCACTTCGCCATCTAAATCAATAATCGCGGCTTTATACGTTTCAAACCAACGACCGCCATTAGCAGTGGGTAAGTATTGCTCGCGATTGATACGCGCGCGTGTTTGCATAATTTCAAGTTCATCGCGCAAGTTATTAGCAGCGATAGCATTAGGCCATAACTCGTTATCCGATTTACCAATAATGGAAAAAACATTTTGGCCTAACGCTTCAACATAGGTTTGGTTGGCAATTAAGTAGCGATTATGGGTATCTTTAAACCACGCCCACAACGGCAACATATCTATTAACGTGCGCATATAACGCGCTTGCTGTCTTAATTCTAAGGTGCGTTCTTGAATACGTTGTTCTAGGCTAGCATTTAATTCGCGAATTTTCTGTTCCGCTCGTTTACGCTCACTAATATCGGAAAATACTTCGACGCCGCCGATAATATTACCGGAATTGTCCATAAGTGGTTTGGCCGTGATGCTAAGCCAACAGCTAGCGTTTAAGTCGTCGCCGGGTAGGTAGACTTCTTCGCTATAACAGGATTCACCGCGAATCGCGCGCGCTAATGGCAGGTTTGGGTAAGTGTAAGGCGTTATCATGTCGGCTAAATAATAACTGTCTGAGCTTTCGTTAATATGTAGCAATTCTTGATGACTCGTATGATTGCGTAATACTTTATCGGCGGCTGGGTTTAATAGCATTAATGCCCCCGATTCATTAGCCACGACAACGCCATCGCCCATATTATCGAGAATAGAGCGTAATAACGTGGTTTGTTGTTGCAATTCTAATTGCGAGTGTTGTAAATCCTTATAAATCCAATTTAGTTGTTTATGCGATTTACGCAAGCGCAACAAGAAAATGCTGGTGCTTAGCAAGAGCGTTGAAATACCAAGAAATACCGCGAGTAAAAGATTTTGGTGTAGTTGCCGTTGTTTAATTTCAAACGCTTGCTGCCGATTGTTCTCGGTTAATGCGTCGATTTCACGTTGCTTGCTTTCGGATTGAAAGCGCTCGGCCAATTCCAGCAGGCGTTGCCCGCTTTTCTCACTCGCGCTTTGCTCATCGGCTTGAATGGCTTTGTTTAAGTAATGCGCTGCTTGTTTAAAATCGCCTTTAGCTTGTGCCAACTGGGCTAAGCGTTTAACGGCTAAACTGATATAAGATGGAAAATTAATTTCTTTGGCGAGTTTATAGACTTCATTGGCATCGGCTTCGGCCGCTGTTAAGTTATTTAGCGCGATATAATTGCCACTGCGCGCGTAATAAGTAAACCACAAACCAATACGGTGTGGATGTTGGCGGTAAATATCGATGATTTGCTTTTGTACCTGCAAGCCTTCTCGGTATTGCTGTTGCTCGCGATAATTTTCAGCGAGTGCAGCTAAGCCCAACACGTATTGATGTGGCGAACCTAGCTGACGTTGTAAATCTAGTGCTTGTTGAATAAAGGCTTGGCCTTTTTGCGCATCGTCTAAATCGGTGGTGGTGTTGCCAATACCAATGAGCGCATACGCTGCTAAGTTTTTTGACGGCATTTTTTGCGCGGTTTCTTGCATTTTAATATACAGCTCTTTGGCCTTCTGATATTGCTGGCTTTGCTCATAAGCTATAGCCAAACCATGATAGGCATTCGCTAACGCAAAGGCGTCGTTGGAGTTTTTGACCACTTCCATCGCGCGCATCGCCATCGTAACCGAATCATCGAATTTACCGAGTCGTTTATACATGGTGCCTACACGCAACATCGCTTCACTGACTAAACTGGGTTCTTTAACT
>CAWUNX010000372.1:0-3782 GCA_963923905.1 uncultured Methylocucumis sp. | reverse complement strand
AGTTGAACTTTAGAGTTAGTTTAGACTATTTGATGATTTATGCACCAACGCCCTTGGCAAAACTAAATTCTCGCTGATACTAAAATCGTTTCAATCGCTCAAAGCGAGCTATTAACCCTCGGCGCCGCTCTACATTAGACAATTTTTTTACCAATTACATTGTTCATCAGCTTTTAACCGAAACTTAAGAGAGGTATCAAATGAAAATAGGTGTGCCTAAGGAAATTAAGGATCAAGAAGGGCGCGTTGGCATCACGCCCGCAGGCGTAGCAACACTCATCGCTCAAGGCCATGAGGTCAGCATAGAAACCGACGCGGGTATTTACGCCGGTTTTAGTAACGAACAATATAGCCATGCGGGCGCTCATTTAGTGTCAGCCAGCCAGGCTTGGGATTCTGAGTTAGTCGTTAAAGTCAAAGAACCTTTGCCAAGTGAGTATGGCTTTTTAGCTAAACAAATGGTTTTTACCTTCTTTCACTTAGCAGGAGTAGACCCTGATTTAACCACAACGTTATTAAGCAACAGTACGACAGCAATTGCTTACGAAACCTTAACTGACTCTCAAGGCCGTTTACCACTGTTAGCGCCTATGAGTGCGATAGCTGGCAATATGTCAGCCTTAGTCGGAAATTACTACTTGGCAAAATTTAATGGTGGCAAGGGTGTGCAATTAGGCAATGTTTTAGGTAAACGCCACGGTAAAGTCGTAGTTGTAGGGGACGGTATTGTCGGTCAACATGCGGCAAAAACCGCGTCAGGCATGGGAGCAAATGTTTTTATTGCAGGTATAGATACGCAGCACATGGCGAGTCTTAAGGCTAATAGTCTAGCCGATGCCGAATTTTTTCTTTCTACGCCAGAAAATCTGAGCGAGCATTTACAAGAGGCTGATTTACTGATTGGCGCTGTTTTAGCCAGAGGCGCTCACGCGCCCAAACTGATTGATGAAGCGATGATAGCATCCATGCAGCCTGGTTCAGTTGCGGTAGATGTTAGTATCGATCAAGGCGGCTGTTTTAGCACATCAAAACCGACATCGCATTCTGCTCCAGTGTTTATTAAACACGGTGTCATTCATTACTGCGTAACCAATATGCCAGGCGCCTATCCTAGAACAGCAACGCTGGCCTTAATGGATGCAACACTGCCTTATATTGTCAAAATAGCTAATGCCGGCAAGTCAGGGCTATTACAAGACGCTGAGTTACTCTCAGCGATAAACACCTTCGATGGACGATTGACGTTGAAGCCGGTAGCAGAAGCGTTAAATCGTTTAGCGGACTACCAGCCATTTGAGTAAGTAACATAATCTCGTAGAGCGACTGGGCCACTCTACGAGATTTTTGGCAGCTTATGCTTTTAATTCAGATTTTTTGTCTGAACCATAAACTAAATAAGGTTCAGCGTGCCCTAAAATAACACTTTCATCAACCACTACTTTGCAAATATTATCGGATGAAGGCAGTTCGTACATTGTGTTTAATAATACGTTCTCAACAATGGTTCTAAGGCCACGCGCTCCGGTTTTTCTTTCCATGCATTTACGCGCCACCGCACCTAATGAGTCTTCTCTAAACTCAAGTTCAGCGCCTTCCATTTCAAATAATTGCCGGTATTGCTTAACTAAGGAATTTTTCGGCTCAGTTAAAATTTTAATGAGAGCCTGTTCATCCAATTCTTCTAAGGTCGCGACAATAGGCAAACGACCGACGAACTCTGGGATTAAACCGTATTTAATTAAATCTTCAGCTTCAACTTCAGCAAATAGCTGACCGACATTTTTTTCTTCATCTTTGGTTTTGACTTCTGCTGAAAATCCTATGCCGCCTTTTTCTGAACGCGCTTTAATAATCTTATCTAAACCAGCAAACGCGCCGCCGACGATAAATAAGATGTTAGCCGTATTAACCTGCAAAAACTCCTGCTGAGGATGTTTGCGCCCGCCTTGCGGTGGCACAGATGCAACCGTCCCTTCGATAAGCTTTAATAAAGCTTGTTGTACGCCTTCGCCAGAAACATCACGCGTAATCGATGGGTTATCCGATTTTCTTGAAATCTTATCTATCTCATCGATATAAACGATACCGGTTTCGGCTTTTTCAACGTCGTAATCGCATTTTTGCAAGATTTTTTGGATGATATTCTCAACATCTTCACCGACATAACCTGCTTCAGTTAAGGTCGTTGCATCGGCAATGGTAAACGGCACATCTAATAATCTGGCAAGCGTTTCAGCTAGCAAGGTTTTACCCGAACCTGTTGGTCCTATCAGTAAAATATTGCTTTTCGCAATTTCAACACCGTCTCGCTTAGTCTTAGTTCGTAAGCGCTTGTAATGATTATAAACCGCGACAGCAAGAATCTTTTTCGCTCGTTCTTGACCAATCACATACGCGTCTAGTTCTTCTTTAATCTCTTTAGGCTTAGGCAGCCGATCACTAGAAAAACCAACGCTTTCGTTCTGTAGCTCATCTTTGATGATGTCGTTACACAATTCAACGCATTCATCACAAACGTATACAGAGGGCCCTGCAATGAGCTTGCGAACCTCGTGTTGGCTTTTATTGCAAAACGAGCAATAAAGCAACTTATCATCGTCTCTGCCGTTTTTATCATTACTCATACTTAACCCCCGCGCGACGGTGTTACTAATAATACGGTTATCCAGCTTCTCCGGCTAAAGCAGCTCTACTTGATAAGACTTTATCGATTAAACCATAACTGACAGCCTCATCCGGACCTAAAAAATTATCTCTGTCGGTATCAACTTGGATTTTTTCTATGGGCTGACCAGTGTGATGCGATAAGACTTTATTCAACTTATCCCGAATCGATAGGATTTCTCGCGCATGAATATCAATATCAGAGGCTTGGCCTTGATAGCCCCCTAAAGGCTGATGAATCATGATACGAGAATGGGGTAAACAATAACGTTTGCCTTTAGTTCCGCCAGTCAACAATAACGCACCCATGCTAGCCGCTTGTCCGATACACATGGTACTGACATCAGGCTTAATAAATTGCATGGTGTCGTAAATTGACATGCCTGCCGTCACTGAGCCACCAGGAGAATTAATATATAAATGTATGTCTTTATCGGGGTTTTCTGATTCTAAAAACAACAGCTGTGCAACGACTAAGTTAGCCATGTAATCTTCGACTTGTCCCACTAAGAAGATAACGCGCTCTTTTAATAGCCGAGAATAAATATCAAACGAACGCTCACCGCGCGCGGTTTGTTCAACAACAATAGGAACTAATCCACCGGCAGCTTGGGGTGGTATTAACGAATTTTGCAACTGTGTATACATGTTTAATCCTTACTCAGCTTGTGGTTCCATAACCGTATTAAAACTTAATATCTCTTCAGTTACTGTTGCTTGCGCCAATAACCAATCGACAATTTGATTTTCTAACACCATTTGCTGCACATCTTGTAAACGATTTTTATCGGCATAATACCAATTGACCACCTCTTCGGGGGTTTCATAATTTACTGCAAGGTTTTCTACCGCAGTACGAACTTTTGTATTATCGACAGTAATATTATTGGCATCGATAATTTTATTAACAATTAAGCCTAAACACACTCGACGTCTTGCTTGCTCTTGAAGACCGTCGCGCACACCATGCAAGTCTTCTAATTTTATTTTTTGCCGCTTAGCTGTTTCGATATAAGGCTTCATAAGATGCTCAACCTCATTATCTACTAAGGCATTAGGCGGAGTTACAGAGACTATATCCAACACAGCATTCATTACAGCCTGTCTCTTATACACAT
>CAWUNX010000371.1:0-3818 GCA_963923905.1 uncultured Methylocucumis sp. | reverse complement strand
ATTATGTATTATCGCTCATTTCTTGGTATTGGCGTTGATGGAAATAGCCTAAGTATGTGCAATATAACTGCCAGCTCTTGATGTGCGAATATCGTAAGGTGCAGCAATAATTAAATCCGCTAAACCATCGCCATTAATATCACCTGCTTGAGCTACGCAGAAACCACTGTCCTCACCGACACATTGGCCGTTGATAACAAAGCCGCCAACACCATTTGCTACTTCAGACAGCTCAATAGCGGCAGGAATGTTAACGGTGACGGCGTTATGGACGATGAGCTGCGCGGCTTGGTCATCATGGTTATAAACCTTATACGTCAAGCTGTTATAGCTAACCGTACCAACAAAATGCCAGTGCGGGTCAATCAGATTTAACACATCATCGTTATCGCCAGCGATAATAAGTTGATGGCGGCGTTCAGGATTAGCACCATTCGCACCACCTGCGGCTAAGTTGTAACTTGCATCTAACCAGCCGTTGGCATTGTTAAAACTATTCATGCCCGCCATATCGACAATATCTTGCGTGCCCAAGACCAAGCTATTAGCGCCGCTGCCGGAAATATCGATACGCTCAATCGATTCTAGGCGAGAAGTTGAGCTAGGCGTGACCGCGCCTTGATTCGCTATCGTGGTGAAGTCTACCGCTAAGCCATTGCCAGTAAAAACTAAGCTATCGATACCAGTACCGCCGTCGATGCGGGCTAATTGACCGTCGGTAACACCTAACGATAAGGCATTTAAATTATCTTCTGTTAAGACAAAATCATCATCGCCAGCGCCACCATAGAATATGTCAGCACCGCCATTACCGATTAACGTATCGTTGCCTGCGTCAGCGATTAAGGTTTCAGAAAGTGACGAGCCGGTTAAGACATTATTGCCGCTGTCGCCGATTTGATCGACGGCGGTCATTGAAAACGCGCCTAAGGTGTTGCCAAACATCACATAACTGCGTCCCGCATAATGGTTACCGCTTAAATCGTTTTTAGGCGCTCCGACAATTAAATCGGCTAAGCCGTCGCCGTTAACATCGCCAGCAGCACTGGCACTATAGCCGGTCCAATTACCGGCGCATTCGCCATTAATGATGAATCCGCCCACGCCATTAGCAATAGCGGACAATTCAACGGCTGATGCGTCAGTTTTACCAAAGACCACAAAGCACGCGCCGGTGAGAGAATTAGCACCGAGTGCAGAGACAATGACATCGGCTAAACCATCGCCATTAATATCGCCGGCTCCAGACACATGACCACCGCTGTAATCTCTAGCGCTTTGACCATTAATGACAAAGCCACCGATGCCGTTAGTAATAGCGGATAAGTCAACCGCATTAGTATCGGTTTTGCCGAACACGACATAACTACGACCGGCGGCTAATAAAGGCGCATCTCGGCTGGCTGGCGCGCTGACGATTAAATCCGTTAAACCGTCGCCGTTAACATCACCGGCTTCAGCAATACTTGAACTACTGGAGTCATTAGCACATTCGCCGTTAATGACAAAACCGCCGCTGCCCGTCGCGATAGTACTTAAATCGATAGGGTTGGTACTGGTTGTACCAAAGACAATATAACTTCTACCCGAGTTGGTACCCGCATCACTGTCATGCCAAAATGCACTAACCAGTAAGTCGGCTAAGCCATCACCATTAACATCGCCTGCGCTAGATACCTTAGCGCCGCTAAAGTCGTTCGCGCATTCGCCATTCATGACGAAACCACCGATACCACTGGCAATGCTGCTAAGGTCAATCGCAGCGGTATCGGCAGTTTTGCCGAATACCACATAACTAGCCCCGGTATTGGCATTAGCCCCCGGAGCGCTGATAATTAAATCGGCTAGACCGTCACCATTGACATCGCCAGCCGCTGAAACGCTTAAGCCGCTCTGATCCAAGGTGCTTTGACCATTGATTGCAAAACCACCATTACCCGTGGCAACCGTAGATAAATTGACCAAACTGCCATCGGTTTTACCGAACACGACATAGCCGCGCCCGGTGCGAGCATTAACGCCAGAGGCGCCAATAATCAAATCTGCCAAACCGTCACCGTTAACATCACCGGCGGCTTCGGCAGCTTGCCCGCTAAAATTAAACGTAGTTTCGCCCGCAATGGCAAAACCGCCAATACCAGCCGCTACGGCAGTCAAATCGACAGCTGTGTTATCGGTTTTGCCAAATACCACATAATTGCGGCCGGTATCGCTAGCATAGCGAGACGCGCTGACAATTAAATCAGCTAAGCCATCGCCGTTGACATCGCCCGCACTGGCGACATTAATGCCACTGTAATTAAAAGTGGTTTGACCATTAATGATGAAACCGCCAATGCCACTGGCGACATTGCTCAGTTCTATAGGTAGGTAAATATTAGGTAAGACTGCACTAGACAGTAAAATTTGTGCGGCGCTTTGCGTGTTATTGAGTACATTGTAAACCGTGCCGTTATTGGTCACAGTACCGGCAACCTGCCAGTTTGTGTTATCGGCAAACAATAAGGCATCGCCATTATCACCATCGACAACGATTTGATGCCGGCGTTCTGGGTTAACGCCATTAGCACCGCCGGCAGCAAGGTTATAACTACCATCGGCCCAACCATTGGCATTATTAAACCGGTTCATACTGCTCATATCCATAACGTCTTTGAGCGCCAGCGTTAAGGTATTATTGCCGCTACCGGTTAAATCAATACGCTCAATCGATTCTAAGCGCGAACTGCGCGCGCCTTGATTGGCTATCGCCGTTAAATCCCAGCTTAAGCCACTGCCGTCTAATAACACCGTATCGATGCCGGTGCCACCATCAACGCGGGCAAGTTGGTTATCTGTTACACCGGCTGAGAGTTTAGCGATATTGTCGGCATTCAAGACAAAGCTATCGTTGCCTGAGCCGCCGTATAATACATCGGCGCCGCCGTTGCCGATTAAGCTGTCATTACCCGCATTGGCTATTAAAGTTTCAGCGCTACTATTACCGGTTAACGTGTTATTGCTACTGCTGCCCATTTGGTCTACAGCGCTTTGCGAGAACACGCCGGTGGTAGAACCAAAGATAATGTAGCTATGACCCGGACGTGCCAAATCTTCAGGCGCGCCTATGATTAAATCGGCTAAACCATCGCCGTTGACATCGCCTGCCGAGTTGACGCTCCAGCCTGAGCGGTCATTATCTGTCTGGCCGTTAATGATAAAACCGCCGATGTTGTTAGCTACTGTCGATAACGCTACTGTAGCGCCGTCTGTTTTGCCAAAGACGACATAGCTTGCACCGGTTTGGTTGTTTTTAAACCAAGCGCCAATAATTAAATCCGCTAAGCCATCGCCATTCAGATCACCAGCGCTGGCGACACTAGAACCACTTAGGTCGTCACTACATTCGCCGTTGATAACAAAACCGCCGACGCCGTTTGCAACTGCTGATAAATCAATCGTATTGGCATCCGTCTTACCAAACACAACATAACTACTCCCCGTTCTGTTATCGACTCCACGCGCGCCGATAATTAAATCGGCTAAGCCATCGCCATTAACATCGCCTGCGTCAGCAGCTTGATAACCGCAGTTATTGAATGCGCCTTGGGCGAGAATGGCAAAGCCGCCTATGTTATTGCTAATATCGCTTAAGTCTATGACGTTACTATCGCTTTTACCAAAGATGACATAACTTTTGCCAGAATAAGTACCCATACTATTGCTAGCGTAAGCACCGATAATTAAATCGCTTAAGCCATCACCATTGACATCACCAGCAGAAGACCAATACAGTTCGGCGCAACTATTGCTGAACAAAAAAGGGGTATACTGTAGAA